>NZ_JAAGPS010000200.1:0-8256 GCF_017105025.1 Paraburkholderia sp. Ac-20336
TCCGAGCGCGCCGCGTTCGCGCACGCAGCGCAACCAGCGCGCGAGCGTATCGACGTCGACGTGATCGAACAGCGTGCTGCCGTCCTTGCTCGCGGTGTCGAACATCAGGCCCGCGAAGCCGAGCGCGGCGGCGTGCGTGACCAGTTCGTCGTCCATGCCGCCGTCGCATAGCAGCACCGGCACCACGGTGGCCGGCAGATTCGCGAGTTGCTCGATGCAGCGCCGCGCGGCCGGTCCGCGCGCGACGCCGACCTTCACGTAATCGACGCCCGCGTCGCTGACCTCGATCACGCGCGCGGCGATTTCGTCGAACGCCTCGGCCGGCACGTCGCCGATCGCCGCGCTGATCGGCTTGACCGGATAGCGCGCGCGCAACTGCCGCGCGATGCGCGCGATGGCGCCGCTCGGCAGGCCGCCGAGCGCGCCTTCGTTCGGTTCCTTGAGGTCGATCAGTTCGGCGCCGGCGCGAGCGGCATCGAATGCTTCGTCGTCCGAGCGAACGCTGGCGAGCAGGGCGGTCATCGGTTATCTCCGGGAAAACGGCGGCTGGATGGCGCTAGTGATGGACGGCAGCGACGGGTTGTTGCCCATCCGCCGCTTCGAGGCCCGCCCGATGCCGCGCGACCGCGTCGACGAGCCAGCCCCACGCCGTGCGCTCGTTGTCGCCGGCGGTCTTGTCGATGGCGATCTGCAGATAGGCCATTTCGCTATCGATCTTCGCGGCCGGCAGCATGAAGAGCCGGCTCACGAGAATCGCGCCTTCCACGACGGCCGACTGCGCGCGGTTGAAGCCCGCGAACGGCGCATGGTTTTCGCGGTGCACGCATTTCATGAGCAGCACGGGACGCTCGGTGTCCTCGCGCAGCTCGTCGAGTTCGAGCTCGGCATGCGCGAGCGATTCAGCGAGGCGCACGCTTGCGACGCGGCTCGCGCGCACGGTCGGCCAGTCGGTCGCGCTGTGCGTGACGCAGCCCGCGAAGATGCGCACGTCGGTGGTGAAATTCAGAACCGCCGCACGCGACGCGACGATGTTGTCGAGCGTCGTGGACGGACGGAAAGGCGCAAGGACGATCCGCTCGCCCTCGTAGCACGCGCCCATCGGCGCGATATGAGGACGGCCATCGCACGCTGCCGTGGTGACGATCGTTTCGTGGATCATGGATGGGAACGCGTGTCCTGACAGCGCCGGAAGGCCGGCCGTTCAACTGCTGACAAACACCAACGGGAACCGCGAAGGGGCCGCGGCGTGCGGCCCTTTCGCGGGCTTAACGCGTTGCGACATACATCACGATTTCAAAACCGAGGCGTAGGTCGGTGTAACTCGGAGTCGTCCATTGCATACGTGCTTCCTCCATGGGTTGAAACAGCGTTGCGCCGCCGGCCCGGCGTGATGCCGGACTTCGGTGGCGGTGGGTATCGACGCAAGCTTTGTGCCTGGGTTGGTGCCTATGCGTATTGCCGGTACGATGTGCCGGCCGCTTGCCGGACCTCTATCTGCTTCTTCGCGGCGGACAATGCAGCGCCCGCCGAATTGCGCCGCCGCGCGTGGCCGTTCGGCCGCCGCCTGACCGCCGCGCGGCGCGCATGCAGTCGCTCCTGCCGCCAACACGCGAGCCGCCGCGCGGTGTGGCAAAAACGAAGCAAAGTGTTCCATCGCGCGTCCGCTCAGTGCGGCGATGGTGTCACGCCGTACTCGTCGCGCCTGCGGGCCATTTGCCCCCATCTTCATGCGTGTCCCGAAACGGCGCGTCACGATGTGCAACCGATAACGGATCGGTTAAGTCTGCCAAATAAAATCGTGAATTCCCCTCGGGCGTGTCCGTGCCTACAGTGCAACTCAAGCGCTGCGTCATTCCGGCAGCGCGCTTGCCACATTCGAGGACACCTCATGAACGATTTCAGTCAACCGGTGATCGAGCCGGAGCGTCATTCGGGCAATCCGCGCGGCCAGCGCGAGCGCTACGCGGCAGGCGTCATGAAATACCGCGAGATGGGCTACTGGCAGCCGGACTACGAGCCGAAGGAAACCGACGTCATCGCGCTGTTTCGCATCACGCCGCAAGCCGGCGTCGAGCCCGAGGAAGCGGCGGCGGCGGTGGCCGGCGAATCGTCGACGGCGACGTGGACCGTGGTGTGGACCGACCGCCTCACCGCCTGCGACATGTATCGCGCGAAAGCGTATCGCGTCGAGCCGGTGCCCGCGTCGAGCGCCGACGAGCCGCAGTACTTCGCCTATATCGCCTACGAACTCGACCTGTTCGAAGAAGGCTCGGTCGCGAACCTGACGGCCTCGATCATCGGCAACGTGTTCGGCTTCAAGCCGCTCAAGGCCTTGCGGCTCGAAGACATGCGCATTCCGGTCGCCTATCTGAAGACCTTCCAGGGGCCGCCGACCGGCATCGTGGTCGAGCGCGAGCGGCTCGACAAGTATGGCCGGCCGCTGCTCGGCGCAACGGTCAAGCCGAAGCTCGGCCTCTCGGGCAAGAACTATGGGCGGGTCGTCTACGAGGGCTTGCGCGGCGGCCTCGATTTTCTGAAGGACGACGAGAACATCAACTCGCAGGCGTTCATGCACTGGCGCGACCGCTTTCTGTTTTCGATGGAAGCGGTGAACCGCGCCCAGGCGGAAACCGGCGAGGTGAAGGGCCACTATCTGAACGTGACGGCCGGCACGATGGAAGACATGTACGAGCGCGCCGAATTCGCGAAGGAGCTCGGCTCGTGCATCGTGATGATCGACCTCGTGATCGGCTGGACCGCGATTCAGTCGATGTCGCGCTGGGCGCGCAGGAACGACATGATCCTGCATCTGCATCGCGCGGGGCACAGCACGTACACGCGGCAGCGCAACCACGGCATCTCGTTTCGCGTGATCGCCAAATGGCTGCGCATGGCGGGCGTCGATCATGCGCATGCGGGCACCGCGGTCGGCAAGCTCGAAGGCGATCCGCTGGCGGTGCAGGGCTATTACAACGTGTGTCGCGAGGCGCGCAACGAGGTCGACCTGTCGCGCGGCCTCTTCTTCGACCAGCCGTGGGCCGGCTTGCGCAAGGTCATGCCGGTGGCCTCGGGCGGGATTCACGCGGGGCAGATGCATCAGTTGCTCGACCTGTTCGGCGACGACGCGATCCTGCAGTTCGGCGGCGGCACGATCGGCCATCCGGCCGGCATTCAGGCCGGCGCACAGGCGAATCGTGTCGCGCTCGAAGCGATGGTGAAGGCGCGCAACGAAGGCCGCGACATTCTGCACGAAGGGCCCGACATTCTCGAAGCCGCGTCGCGCTGGTGTACGCCGCTCAAGCAGGCACTCGATACGTGGAAGGACGTGACGTTCAACTACGCCTCGACCGATACGCCCGATTTCGCGGCGACGCCGACGGCGGCCTGAGGGTTTTGAGCGGGCCGCGCAGCGGCCCGCAGGCCCGGCGCCAACTGCCGTTCATTCAAGGCAGCAACTCAGCCACGCGGTGCCTCGGCATCGCGCGCGGGGACCGTTGACGCCGTGCCGAACGCAGTATCCATCCATGAGCCATCAACGAGGTTCGTCATGCGCATTACACAAGGAACGTTCTCCTTTCTGCCCGAGCTGACCGACGAGGAAATCGGCTTGCAGATCGACTACGCGCTGCGCCAGGGTTGGGCCTGTTCGGTCGAATTCACCGACGACCCGCATCCGCGCAATACGTACTGGGAAATGTGGGGCCTGCCGATGTTCGATCTGCACGACGCGGCCGGCGTATTGCAGGAGATCAACGCGTGCCGCGCGGCGCGCCCGCAGCACTACATCAAGGTCAATGCGTTCGATTCGGTGCGCACGTTCGAGACGATGCGGCTGTCGTTCATCGTCAACCGGCCCGACGTGGAGCCGGGCTTCCGCCTGCAACGTCAGGACGTGCAGGGGCGCGTGCAGCGCTACGGCATCGCGGGCTATGCCTGCGACCGGCCGGCTGGCGAGCGCTATGGCGAAGCGGGCTGAGGCTCGCGAACGATGCAACGACGCAACCATGCAGCGTGAGGCGATGCGCGCGAACCTGGCTGCGAACCAGGCCGAACCCGGCGACAAGCCGCCCCGCCAACCCCGGGACAAGCCGCGCGCCGACCCGCAGCAAGGAGCAATCATGACGGACGCCGCCCTAGCCGATGCAACCTCGCCGCCTGCCGCGCAGGCCGGCGAGACCGGACAACCCGCGCGCGCCTCGCAACCCGCCCCGGCGCAAGTCGACCTCGCGGCGCTCTATCGCGACTCGGGCATCGGCGACGTGCTCGACGAACTCGAACGCGATCTGGTCGGGCTCGCGCCCGTGAAGACGCGCATCCGCGAAGTGGCCGCTCATCTGCTGGTCGAACGCGCGCGCGCCTCGCTCGGTCTCGCGGGCGGCGCACCGACCCTGCATATGTGCTTCTCGGGCAATCCCGGCACCGGCAAGACGACCGTCGCGCTGCGCATGGCCGAGGTGCTGCACCGGCTCGGCTATATCCGCCGCAATCACCTGGTCTCGGTGACGCGCGACGACCTCGTCGGCCAGTACATCGGCCATACCGCGCCGAAAACGCGCGACGTGCTGAAGCGCGCGATGGGCGGCGTGCTGTTCATCGACGAGGCGTATTACCTGTATCGCCCCGAAAACGAGCGCGACTACGGCCAGGAAGCGATCGAGATCCTGTTGCAGACGATGGAGAACCAGCGTAGCGATCTGGTCGTGATCCTCGCGGGCTACGCGTCGCGCATGGAAGTGTTCTTCGAGAGCAATCCCGGGTTTCGTTCGCGCATCGCGCATCACATCACGTTTCCCGACTATGCGGAAACGGAGTTGCTCGACATCGCCGAGCGCATGCTCGGCACCCTGCATTACCGCTTCGATGCGGCCTCGCGCCGCGCGTTTGCCGACTACCTGGCGCGCCGCATCCGTCAGCCGAATTTCGCCAATGCGCGCTCGGTGCGCAACGCGCTCGACCGCGCGCGGCTGCGTCAGGCGAACCGTCTGTTCGCGAGCGCGCTGCAGGGCGGCGCGCCGATCGATGCCGCCGCGCTCATGCTGATCGACGCCGCCGACGTGCGCGCGAGCCGCGTGTTCGACGAGCCGCCGCCGGCGCAGGCAGTCGCGGCACCGCCGGGCTGAATCGGGATACCGAATCATCGTTTCCAGGGAGAACGCCATGCAGGACGGACGCACGACACTTTCGAAATTTCTGATCGACACACTCGACCGCCAGCCGTCCGCGAGTACGCAGGGGATGGCGGGACTTTCGGCGCTGCTGATCGACGTGGCGGCCGCGATCAAGTCGATTTCGGCGATGCTCACGAAGGGCGCGCTCGGCGGCCATTACGGTTCCGCGCAAACCGTCAACACGCACGGCGAGGAGCAGAAGAAACTCGACGTCGCGACCAACGAGGTTTTCGTACAGCACTGCGAATGGGACGGCCTGCTCGCGGCGATGGTGTCCGAGGAAATGGCAGACGTGTACGCGATTCCGCCCGGCTACCCGCGCGGCGATTATCTGCTCGCGTTCGATCCGCTCGACGGTTCCTCGAATATCGACATCAACGGCGTGGTCGGCTCGATCTTTTCGGTGCTGCGCGTGCGCGGCGCGGCGGAGCGTGTAGCGAGTGAGCCGGCAAATAACGCAGCGAACGGGCATGCCAATGAGGCCGCGAATGGACAGGCCAATGAGCACGCCAACGAGGCCGTGCATGAACCGGCCAGCCAGGCCGCATTCCTGCGCCCCGGCTGCGAACAGGTCGCGGCCGGCTATGCCGTCTACGGACCCTCGACGATGCTCGTGCTGTCGGTCGGCAACGGCACGCATGGCTTCACGCTCGAACGCGACATCGGCAATTTCGTGCTCACGCATTCGAATATCCGCATTCCCGAGGACACCGCCGAATTCGCGATCAACGCTTCGAACGAGCGCTTCTGGGAGCCGCCCGTGCGCCGCTACGTGCAGGAGTGCAAGGACGGCCGCAGCGGTTGCCGCGCGCGCGACTTCAACATGCGCTGGATCGCGTCGATGGTCGCGGAAGTGCATCGCATCCTGATGCGCGGCGGCGTGTTCATGTACCCGCGCGATTCGAAAACGCCGGCGATGGAAGGGCGACTGCGCCTGCTCTACGAAGCGAACCCGATGAGCTTCCTCGTCGAGCAGGCGGGCGGCCTTTCGATCACCGGGCGCGAACGCATTCTCGACGTTCGTCCGCAGACTCTGCATGGCCGCGTGCCGGTGATCCTCGGCTCGAAGAACGAGGTCGAGCGCATCGCGCGCTATCACGGCGAATACGACCGCGGCGAGGACAAGCCCTTCACGTCGCCGCTGTTCGGCACGCGCTCGCTGTTCCTGCCGGACTTCACGGCATGACGGGCGGCCGGGCGCGGGTCCGGCGGGTACGTATAGCGCACGGCGCACAGAACACAGTCATCCGGAGGCAAACGCATGTCAGTCAAACATCCGATCATCGCGGTGACCGGCTCGAGCGGCGCGGGCACCACCACTGTCATGAAGAGCTTCATGCATATCTTCAGACGCGAGCACATCAATGCGCAGATCGTCGAGGGCGATGCGTTCCATCGCTACGACCGCCACGGCATGCGCGCGGCCATGAAGGAGCACGAACGCGACGGCGCGCCGAATTTCAGCCACTTCGGCCCCGAGGCGAATCTGCTCGAAGAACTCGAAACGCTGTTCACGCGCTACGGCGAAAACGGCGGCGGACAGTTTCGCCACTACGTGCACGACGCGGCCGAGGCGCAGCTCTACAAGCAGGACGGCGGCACCTTCACGCCGTGGGAAGAGGTCGCGTCCGGCACCGACCTGATGTTTTACGAAGGGCTGCACGGCGCGGCCGTGACCGACAAGGTCGATGTCGCGCGGCATGCCGATCTGCTGATCGGCGTCGTGCCGATCATCAACCTCGAATGGATTCAGAAGCTGCACCGCGATCAGACGATGCGCGGCTATTCGCACGAAGCGGTGGTCGACACGATCCTGCGGCGCATGCCCGACTACGTGAACTACATCTGCCCGCAGTTCTCGCGCACCCACGTGAACTTCCAGCGCGTGCCGACCGTGGACACCTCGAATCCATTCACGGCGCGCGAGATTCCGCAGCCCGACGAGAGCTTCGTCGTGATCCGCTTCGCGCGGCCGAAGGGCATCGACTTCCAGTATCTGCTGACGATGCTGCACGACTCGTTCATGTCGCGCCCGAACGTGATCGTCGTGCCGGGCGGCAAGATGGGGCTCGCGATGCAGCTGATCTTCACGCCGATGATCCTGCAACTGATCGACCGGCGCTCGCGCGCCTGAGGCGTGTCCGATGCGTGCTTGAAGTCCGAACCGAATGCGGCTGCCGCGCGCCGGCCCCACGCCGGCGCAGCCCGTGTTCATTTCGCAAGGAGAGATTCGATGAGTGCCGCCGCGCAACCCTCTATTGCATCTGTCGCCGCCCCGGCCGCTTCCTCGGCCACCGGCCCGATGGCCGACGCGCTGCGCATGCTCGCGATCGACGCCGTCGAAGCGGCGAAATCGGGCCATCCCGGCATGCCGCTCGGCATGGCCGAGATTGCCGTCGCGCTGTGGAGCCGGAATCTGAAACACAATCCGCGCAATCCGGCCTGGCCTGATCGCGACCGCTTCATCCTGTCCAACGGACACGGCTCGATGCTGCTGTACGCGCTGTTGCATCTGAGCGGCTACGACCTGCCGATCGACGAGTTGAAGCGCTTTCGCCAGCTGCATGGCAAGACGCCGGGGCATCCCGAGGTGGGCGTCACGCCGGGCGTCGAAACGACCACTGGGCCGCTTGGCCAGGGGCTGGCGAACGGCGTCGGCATGGCGCTCGCCGAGGCGCTGCTCGCGCGCGAATTCAACCGGCCCGGGCATCGGATCGTCGATCACCGCACTTATGTGTTCGTGGGCGACGGCTGTCTGATGGAAGGCATCTCGCACGAAGCGGCATCGCTCGCGGGCACGCTGCAGCTCGACAAGCTCACCGTGCTTTACGACGACAACGGCATTTCGATCGACGGTCATGTCGCGCAGTGGTTCGCCGACGATACGCCCGCGCGCTTCGAGGCCTACGGCTGGCACGTCGTGTGCGAGGTGGACGGCCACGACGTCGAGGCCGTCGATCGCGCGTTGCGGCAGGCGCGCGCCACGGCACGCCCGACGCTGATCTGCTGCCGCACGGTGATCGGCCAGGGCGCGCCGTCGAAGGCCGGCACCCATGACGTGCACGGCGCGCCGCTCGGCGCCGACGAG
>NZ_JAAGPS010000201.1:0-8090 GCF_017105025.1 Paraburkholderia sp. Ac-20336
GCAGGCGATCCGCCATCACGATGCCGACTGGGAAGGGTATCGGGACCGTCAGCGCCGCATCATCGCGCGCTATCTGTCGACGAACGCCGAAGTCGTGGCGCGCTATGACGGGTTGCTGCTGCAGCTGGAATCCGCTCCAGCCCGGACATCATGATCGAAGACGCGAGGGGCGAGCCATGACGGTTCAACTGCCTGTTTCCGTACAGGCACAACGCCTGCTCGATCGCGGCGACCTGATCGGTGCGGCGAAACTGATCGACGGCCACGGCACGCTGGAGTCGACGGATGCTTCGCTGCTGGCGATCACGAGCCGCATCATGCGCATGCGTGGTCACGCGTCCAGGGCGGCCGCGCTCGCGGACCGGGCGCTCGCGCTCGACGCGAACAACGGCCTCGCGCTGCTGGAGCGCGCGAGGCAGGCCACAGCGGCGGGCGATCCGCTTGCCGCGAACGGTTGGTATGCGCGCGCCTATCGAAACATGCCGGATGGCGAGACGTGGGTGCTCGAATGGATCGAGTTGCAGATGGGGCAGCCGGACGGCCCGAACATGCTCGACGTGGCGACCCGCTTCTGCGCGGCACAGCCCGCCAATGCACTGGGCTGGTTCCAGCTTGGCCTGCTGTATCAGCGCGTGGGCCGGCACGATGCCGCTCTCGCGGCGTACGCGAAGGCCGACCGGCTCGACCCGGTTGTATCGATGCTGCAGAACAACACCGCGGCGGCCCATATCGAACTCGGCAATCTGCCGCGGGCGAAAGCGATTCTCGAACCGCTTCTGGTGCGCGAGCCGGGGAATGCGCTGGCCTGGAACAATCTGTCGGTCGTCCTGCTCGGCCTGCGCGATCTCGCTGGCGCGGAAGTCGCGTCCGAACGCGCCTGCACGCTGGCGCCCGATTACCCGGTGGCGCTTGTGACCCGCGTGCAGGTCCTGAAGGAACGGCAGCAATGGAATGCCGCGCTGGCTGTCGCGCAGCGCGCTGGGCAACTGGACCCGGCCAATCCGTTGGTCATCTGGGCGTTGGCCATGCTGCAACTGGCACAGGGCGATTACGCGAACGGCTGGGCGAACCACGAATCACGCTGGTTCGGCTCGCGCGAGTTGCGCGACGCGGTGCCGAACCTGCCGTCGCCGCGCTGGAATGGCGAATCGTTCAAGGGCCGCACATTGTTCGTGTGGGGCGAGCAGGGGAATGGCGATGCGATCCAGTTCGCGCGCTTCCTGCCACGGATCGCGGCGCGCGTTCACGAGGAAGGAGGACGGCTCGTCTACTGCTGTTTCTCGCAACTGCTGCCGTTGTTCGCGCGCAGCTTCGTGGAGAGTGTCGACGAGATCGTGCCGCACGATACGGCGGTTCTTCCGGCGCACGATTTTCATTTGCCGCTCGGCAGCCTGCCGCTCGTGCTTGGCGTAACAGAGGATCGTCTCACCAATGCCGCGCATTATCTGAAGCCCGCTTCCGATGCCGTCGCGCGCCGGAGCGCGGGGCCGCGTGCACAACGGCCTCTGCGCGTCGGGCTCGTCTGGAGCGGCAGCCGTACGCATCAGCGCAATCCGCTGCGTGCGATCGATCCGTTGCTCTATGCGCGTGCATTTCATGGCGTCGAAGGCGTCGAGTTCATGTGTCTGCAGGTCGATGCCGCCGACGATGTCGCGGCGATGCGGCATGCGGGTCTGTCCATCGAAGACCCCACCGTGGCATGGGGATCGTATGACGACACCGCCTCGGCGCTGTCGACGCTCGATCTCGTGGTGACGGTCTGTACGTCGGTGGCGCATCTCGCCGGCGCGCTCGGTGTGCCGACATGGCTATTGCTGGACGTCAATCCGCACTGGGTCTGGTCGACGGAGCGCGCCAATAGCGCGTGGTATCCGGGCCTGAAGCTTTATCGGCAGAGCGCGTACCGGCAGTGGGAACCTGTCGTGGAACGGGTGGCCGTCGATCTGACGCGAGTCGCGGCCGGCCTGTCCGACGTGGCGCCCGTCGATGCGTGAGCCGGCAAGGATCACCACATAGCCCCCGTCACGATCGACAATTTGGAGAGTGCCAGATGCGATCGCACTGTGTTCTGAGTTTCCTGACCGGCCATGCGCCGGCGGCGTTTGCCAATCACGCGCGCTATGCCGACACGCACGGCTATCGCCACGTATGCGTCGATGCGTCGGACGGGCCGCGCAGCGCCCAGGTCCAAACCTTGCATCGCTACGAAGCGCTGCTGCGTGCGCTCGACGGCTGTCCGGCAGACGGGATCGTTCTGTTGCTGGGCGAGGATGGGCTCGTCGTCGAGCCGCATGCGCTCGACCGGCTGATGGCGGGGCGGGACGCGCTGCTGGTCGGCGTCGAGAAAGGCCGGCCGCAGACCGACGTGCAGTTCTGGCGCAACACACCCGCGACGCGCGAGCGCATCTACCGGATCATGCAGCGTTGCAGGCTCGGCGGTGAGCCGTTCGTCGATGCCGCGACCGTGCTGGGAGATGAACCGGTACATCCGTGGCACGAGCGGATCGACGACCTGTATGCGGTGATGCACGCGGGCGCCAACATCGATCCGTACTGGCGGCGCGCGGCGACGTTTGCGCTCAGTCTGGGCGATCTGCATGATTCGCCATCCGAAGCGAGTGCCGCGCCGCGCATTCGCGAGATTCTGTGCGCTCACCTGGAAATGTCGGGGCTCCGGGGGCTTGCGCCTTTCTCGTTCGAGACGCCGGCTGTCGATGCCTCGGCCGATCGCAGCACCTATGCGCCTCACAACGCGCCTCAAAACGCGCCCGGCAACGTGTCCGCCAGGGACGTCGCGTTCGTCATGCTTTATACGCCGGGCATTGCCGGCTATGGCGGCATCGCGGAAAGCAATCTGCGGCAGTACTGCGAGCGGCATGGCTACACGTTTTACGTGTATCGCGACACGCCGGCTGAAATCGGCCTGTCGGGAACCGGGAACTGGTTCAAGCCGTGGCTTCTCGACGCTTATCTGCCGCACCACGAATGGGTCATCTGGGTCGATGCGGATGTGTTGATCCTCGATCACGAGCGGCCCATCGACGATCTGCTGCGCGGCCGCGATCGTCTGCTCGCGCGCGACATCGGGCAATGGCCGTTCAATTCGGGCGTGATGGGATTCCGCCGTACCGAGGGAAACGCGGCGATGCTGCGCGGGCTGAAGGCGCGCATTCGCGGCCTGGCCGATCGGTCGTCCGTGTATGCGCACAACGGCGACCAGTTCTACTTCATCGAAGCGATGAAACAGTCGGGCTTGCTCGACGAGGCGGACATTCTGAGTCCGCTCGTCATCAATACGCCGTGGTTCATGGTCGGTCCGGACAGTTTTATCGCGCACTACTACGGCATGTGGACGGAGATGCGCACGCTCGTCATGGCGTACGACGAAGCCCGGCGTCTCGTGCGTGATTCGCAACGACAGGAGAAATGACGCGGGTTCCAACACTCTTCCGGGACATCGGTATGTCTCTTCTCGGCCAATTGTTGGCTCACGCGGTTCCGCAGCAATTCTCACGCAGGCGCGTGCTCGTGCGCACCTGCTGCGCGTATGACGCCGGTGTTGGCGCTGGACATCGGAAATGGACTGGAAACAACCGGGAGGCAGCCGGGAAATAACCGGGAAGCAACAGGCAAGCATAGGGGAGCGTCCCGTTTCGCAGTTGGAAAACAGTAGAGAGGTGTCGTGGTAACCGATCCGTAGCGTGTGCTCATACTCCGATGCCGTACTGAAGCACGGAGCGACGTGGTATGAATCTGGAGAATACGATGAATAACACAAGGCCTGAACCCAACAGATTCCCATTCATCTGGGATCGCATCATCGCCGTCATCATCGTGGTCAGCGGACTCGCGATGGCTCTCGGCGGCGGCTGGCTTCTCGCGCTGCATGGCAGTCCGTACTATGTGTTCG
Source organism: Paraburkholderia sp. Ac-20336 (assembly GCF_017105025.1). NCBI lineage: Bacteria > Pseudomonadati > Pseudomonadota > Betaproteobacteria > Burkholderiales > Burkholderiaceae > Paraburkholderia > Paraburkholderia sp. Ac-20336. Next base: position 3,911 of record NZ_JAAGPS010000201.1, read on the forward strand.
CCGGCATTCTGCTCATCTGGTCCGGTGTGCTGCTGTGGTTTCGAAGCCTGAAAGGCGCAGGGATATTCGGCATCGTCTATCTGATTACGCTGCTCTGGACGCTCTACGAAACCGCACTGCGCTTATGGGGATGGGTGCCGCGCATGGGCTTCCTCACGGGCCTTGCGTTCTTCGTCGCGCTGATGCTGCCGCGGCTGGCCGACCGAGCGGGACAAAGCGGGCATTACCGTGGTTTGGCCAAGATCCTTGCAGGCATCTGCATTGTGTTTGCGGGCACCGCATTTGCGCTGTCGTTCATTCCGCAGCAGAGCTATCTGTCCGCGACGGCAATGCCGGATACGCCGCTCGTCGCCGGGGACGAGTTACATGCGCCGCAACCGGATGCCGACTGGACCCATTACGGCCGCGATACCGACGCCACCCGTTATTCTCCGCTCGACCAGATCAACCCCGGCAATGTGAAACAGCTTCAGGTTGCCTGGGTCTATCACACCGGCGATCTGCCGCCCAAGGGCAAGGTCAACAAGTGGGCGGCCGAAATGACGCCGATCAAGGTGGGCGACGGCCTTTATCTGTGCACCGCGACCAACAATCTGGCGAAGCTCGACCCGACCACCGGCAAGGCAATCTGGACTCACGACGTCGGGACGCAGTATAAGAGCGTGCCCTATACCGCCGCCTGCCGCGGCCTCGAACACTATGTATCGCAGACGATTTCCACGGGCCAGCCGTGTCACGAGAAAATCATCGACGGGACGATCGACGGCCGTCTGATCGCCGTCGACGCATCCACGGGGGCCTCGTGCGAAGGCTTCGGCGAGCATGGCCAGGTCAGTCTGCTCGACGGACTCGGCAAGACCGTGCCGGGCTTCGTCGCGATGACGTCGCCGCCCGTTATCGTCAACGACACCATCGTGGCCAATCACGAGGTGCTGGACGGCCAGCGCCGCTGGGCGCCGTCGGGCGTGATTCGCGGCTTCGACGCCGATACGGGCGCCTTCAAATGGGCGTGGGACGTCAATCGTCCGGGCCAGCATGGCGAGCCTGGCGTCGGGCAGGAATTCAGCCGCGGCACGCCGAATTCGTGGGGGCCGATGGCGGGCGACGATAAGCTCGGTCTCGTCTATGTGCCGACCGGCAACTCGGCGGCCGACTACTACAGCGCCATGCGCACGCCCGCCGAGAATCGCGTCGCGTCGTCGATCGTGGCGCTCGATGCGGCAACGGGCGAGGAGCGCTGGGTATTTCAGACCGCCCACAAGGATGTGTGGGACTACGACATCGGCTCGCAGCCGACGCTGTTCGATTTTCCGGGGCAGGGTGGCCCGGTGCCGGCGATGGTCATCCCGACCAAGCGCGGCCAGCTGTTCGTGGTGGACCGTCGCAACGGCCAGCCGCTGCTGCCCGTCGAGGAGCGGCCGGCGCCGCAGGGCAACGTGCCGAACGATCCACGTACGCCGACGCAGCCGTGGTCGACCGGGATGCCGCGCCTCGGGTTTGCCGATCTGCAGGAAAGGACGATGTGGGGCATGACGCCATTCGATCAGTTGTACTGCCGGATCAAATTCCGCCAGGCGCACTATGTCGGCGAGTTTACGCCGCCGATGGTCGGCCAGTCGTGGATCGAGTATCCGGGATACAACGGCGGCGTCGACTGGGGTGGCGTCGCCTACGACCGGACGAGGGGCGTCCTGATCGCCAACTGGAACAACACGCCGATGTACGACCGGCTGCTGTCCCGCAAGCAGTCCGACGCCATGGGGCTGTATTCGATCGACGATCCGCGCCATACCGACAAATCCGGCGCGGAAGGCCCGGGGGCGATGGCCGATACGCCGTACGGCGTGGACGTGCAGCCGTTCCTGATGCCGCTCACGCAGGTTCTCTGCAACGAACCGCCGTACGGCATGATGACCGCGATCGACATGCATACGCAGAAGGTCATCTGGCAGCATCCGTTCGGCACCGCACGGGCGAACGGTCCGTTTGGATTGCCAACCTATATGCCGATCGAAGTCGGCACGCCGAACAACGGTGGGCCGATCGTCACGGGCGGCAACCTGATATTCGCCGGCGCCGCAACGGATAACCTGATCCATGCGTTCGACCTGAAATCGGGCAAGATGCTGTGGAGCGATCTGCTACCGGGCGGCGGACAGGCGACGCCGATGACCTATTCGGTCAACGGCAAGCAGTATCTGGTCATCATGGCGGGGGGGCATCACTTCATGCGCACGCCGGCCAGCGATGCACTCGTGGCGTATGCTCTGCCGGACAGTGCGATATCGGGCGGGGCGTCGCAGTAGTCGAGTAGTCGAACCGGCGCGGCTGGCGGTGCGGCACGCGCGGTTCGAATCACGCTTGCGAAGCACTGAAGGCGGCCGGCTTCGCATCGATCGCGCAGGATCAGACCGGCCGCCAGTGACCCGGCACCCACTGCCAGTGATTGCCTTCCCAGCGGTAGTGACCCTTGACCCAGACATAGCCCGGTGCGGGCGCAGCCGGTACGATTTCGGCCACCGGCGCGGGTTGAGGCGGACGCACGGGCTCCACGACACAGCCGGAAAGAAGAACGCCCGCAGCCAGTGCGCTGGCCATGATCAGAGACGCTTTGGTTTTCATATCGTCGATTCCTCTTTTGTTCGGATACGGACACGTACGGACACGGCTTGTGGCCGCGTCTTCGTTGAACGCCCGAGACGTATGAATCCGTCGCGCGAGTCTGTAAGAGGATGTAAGTCGACGCTCTGGCGCGCCGGCAAGATACCTTGCGCGGCGGTCCGACTTTTATTTCCGGTTGGGATGGCGTGCTAACCACACGCTCGCGGATGCCATCACTGTGCGCCGATCGTCCCCGTCGCCAGGGCGAGCGCGGCCGCGGCCGACAGCGCGCCGCAATAGCTGTCCACTTCGGCATTGCGCGCCGCCAGCAACTGGCTCTGCGCGATCGTCGCCTCGGTGATCGAGCCGACGCCATGCCGGTACGCGCTGAACGCCGCGTCGTAGCTGGTCTGGGCGGCAGCGACGAGCGCCTTCGCGGCATCGTGCGAGGCGAGGCTCGTCTGCACCGCGTTCTGTGCGGCGACAACCTGGCGGACGGCTTCCTCTTTCGTGCGCGTGAGGCGCGCGGATGCGCTCTGCGCATCGTTGCGCGCCTGCATCAGCACGGCCGAGCGCAGGCCGCCGTCATATAGCGGAATCGAGATGCCGAGAAACACGCCGCCGCCGTAGCGGCTGCCGTTCAGGTTGACGGTCGGCGCCTGATCGCCGACCGCGGGCAGCGCGGAGAGGGCCGTGTGCCCGCTCGCATACGAGGTCGATGCGGACAGGAACACCTTCGGCATGAACGCCGCTTCGGCGGCCTTGATCTTCGCGCGATCGGCCTTTTCGAGTGCATAGGCGTTTTGCAGATCGGGGCGGCGCGCGATCGCGTCCGCGACGATCGTGTCGATCGACGAGCCGAGCGCAGGCGGCAGCGGCCGTTGCGGCAACGCGGCGATCGCCGGCTTCGACAACGGCGAGATGCCGAGCGCGGAGACGAGGTCGAGGTAGCCGTCGCTGGCCGCGCCGCGCGCCTGTACGAGCGCGAGGTTGGCCTGCTCGCGGTTCTGCGTCGCCTGCGCGACTTCGACGACCGTGCCGACGCCCTGTTTGAAGCGCGCACGCGCCGCCGCAAGAATCGTGTCCGCGTTCGCGAGCCCCTGCTGCGCGCTCTCGGCGTGCGCTCGCGCGGCGGCGTAGCGGTAGTACGCGACGGTCACGTCGTGGATCACCTGCTGATGCACGGCCGTGAACGCAACGTTCGACGCGATCGATACCTGCTCGGCCGCCTCGACGCGCGCCGCGCGTCCGCCGAAGTCGAACAGCAGCCATTGCAGCGACAGCGCCGAGATCGTGCCGTGCACGGTAGTGTCGCTCGACGCGTCGCCGAGCGGCGTCGACGTCGAGCCGTGGCCGGTCTGGTAGGCGCCCATCGCCGTCGCCGACAGTTGCGGCAGATACGCGGCCTTGGCGATGCCGACCGCGAGCGCCGCGTTGCGCGCATCGTTCCACGCGATGCGCGTCAGCGGGTTCGTCGATTCGGCGAGGTCGATCAGCTCGGGCAGCGTATACGCATGCGCGGTATCGAGCCCGGCGGGCGGCGGCACCGACGCGAGCGTGGGCGTGGCCGGCAGCGTGT
>NZ_JAAGPS010000202.1:0-7896 GCF_017105025.1 Paraburkholderia sp. Ac-20336
GGCGAAGCGGGCGGCGCTTCGCGCGCGCCGTCGGGACTTCGCATTCGCGCGCATGCTGCCGCCCGCGCGCCGCTAACGTGGCGTGACGGATGCCCGCCTCCCGCGGCGCGCCGTTCAGAAGCGCGAAGGACGCCGTCATGAGTGACGATAAGACCGAAGAGCCCTCAGAGAAAAAACTGAGAGACGCTCGCGAGGAAGGCCAGGTTGCGAAGAGCACCGATCTCGTCGAGGTCGCCCCGCTCGGCGCGCTCCTGCTGACCTTCACCGCCGGCCAGCGCTACCTGACCGATTCGCTGCGCGCCGTCGTGAACGACGCGCTCGACTTCACGCACGGCGACAGAACGCTGCAGGACCTGTCGGTCACGCTCTCGGACATGGGCTTCCACGCCATCGGCCTGCTGTGCGGGATCGCCGCGATCGCTCTCGTGGCGGCGGTCCTCGCGCTCTTCCCGCAGGTGGGCTTCGTGATCTCGCTGAAGGCGGTGAACCCGAAGCTCGACGCGATCAGCCCGGCTTCCGGCCTCAAGAAGATCTTCGGCATGAACGCCCTCATCGATCTCGCGAAGATGACGGTCAAGGCGATCGTGCTGATGGCGGTGATGTGGTCGACCATCAAGTCGTCGATGCCGGTCGTCGCCAGCTCGCTCGACGAAACGCTGGCGCGCCTGATCGAGGTGCTGTGGTCGGTGGTGACGCATCTCGTGACGGTCGCGCTCGGCGTGTTCATCGTGATCGGCGCGGTCGACTACAAGCTCCAGCACTGGCAGTTCATCCGCAAGAACCGCATGTCCAAGGACGAGGTCAAGCGCGAGCACAAGGACAGCGAAGGCAACCAGGAAGTCAAGGGCGAGCGCAAGCGGATAGCGCGCGAAATGAGCCAGGAAGAACCGAAGCGCGGCGTCGGCCGCGCGAGCGTCGTCGTCGTCAACCCGGTGCACTACGCGGTCGCGCTGCGCTACGACCCGGTCGAGTGCCCGCTGCCCATCGTGATCGCGAAGGGGCTCGACGACGAGGCGCTGCTGCTGCGCCGCTACGCGACCGAAAGCGGCGTGCCGATCGTCGCCAATCCGCCCGTCGCGCGAATGCTGCACAAGGTGCCGGAGAAGCAGCCGGTGCCCGAGGAACTATTCGAGGTCGTCGCCGCGATCCTGAAATGGGTCGACGGCCTCGGGACTCAACCCGCCAGAACGGAGAAGTGAACATGCCGAAGTCATTGAAACTGCCAGGCATCGGCGAAGCCGGCATCGCGATCCTGCTGGTCGCGATCGTCTCGCTGATGATCCTGCCGCTGCCGCCCGCCGTGATCGACGGACTGCTCGCGATCAACATCACGATCAGCGTCACGCTGTTGATGGTCACGATGTACGTGGGCCACATCGCGTCACTCTCGGCGTTTCCGTCGGTGCTGCTGTTCACGACGCTGTACCGGCTCTCGCTCAACATCGCCTCGACCAAGTCGATCCTGCTGCACGCCGACGCCGGCAACATCATCGAGAGCTTCGGCGAACTCGTGGTGGGCGGCAATCTGGTCGTCGGCCTGGTCGTGTTCGTCATCATCTCGGTCGTGCAGTTCATCGTGATCGCAAAGGGCTCGGAGCGGGTCGCCGAGGTCGGCGCGCGCTTCACGCTCGACGCGATGCCGGGCAAACAGATGAGCATCGACGCGGACTTGCGCGCGAACATCCTGACTCCCGAGGAAGCGCGCAAGAAGCGCATGCGGCTCGCGATCGAAAGCCAGCTGCACGGCGGCATGGACGGCGCGATGAAGTTCGTCAAGGGCGACGCGATCGCGGGCTTGATGATTACGATGGTCAACATCATCGCCGGGATCGCGGTGGGGGTTGCCTATCACGGCATGTCGGCCGGCGACGCGGCGAACCGCTTCTCAGTGCTGTCGATCGGCGACGCGATGGTGTCGCAGATTCCGTCGCTGCTGATCTCGGTCGCGGCCGGCGTGATGATTACCCGCGTCGACGAGGGCAACGGCGATTCCGGCTCGTCGCTCGGCGAGGACATCAAACGCCAGTTCACGAGCAGCGCGCGTGCGCTGTATTTCGCGGCGCTGCTGCTGCTCGGCTTCGCGGCCGTGCCGGGCTTTCCGGCGCCGCTCTTCGTGCTGCTCTCGGGCACGCTCGCGTTCGTCGGCTACCGGCTGCAGAAGAACCAGGGCGGCCCGGCGAAGGGCGGCGGCAAGCCGGTCGGCGCGTTGCAGCGGGCCGGCGCGAAAGGCGATGCGCCGTCGATCCTGCCCCGCCCGCCCGCGTTCACCTGCCCGCTCGGCGTGCGGCTCGCGCCCGACGTCAGCGGCCGGCTCGCGGCCGATGCGCTCGACAAGGCGTTCGACACGCAGCGTGCGGCGCTGCAGGCCGAGGTCGGGCTGCCGTTCCCCGGCATCATGATGTGGACCGACCCGACGCTGCCGGACGATACCTACGAAGTCCTGATTTTCGACGTGCCGCACGGCCGCTCGACGCTCGCCGAATCGCTCGCGAACGCGAAGAACGCCGCCGCGGCCGGGAGTGACACGAAGAGCGACGCCAAGGCAAAGGACGCGGCCGCGCCGACGCCGGAAGCACTGATCGCGGGGCACACGATCGGCCTGCTGCGCACCCATTCGCACCTGTTCCTCGGAATCCAGGAAGCGCAATGGATTCTCGACCAGTTGAACGAGGACTATCCGGGCCTCGTCAGCGAAGTGCAGAAGGCGCTGCCGCTGCAGAAGATGGCCGACGTGCTGCGCCGGCTGCTCGAAGAGCAGGTGCCGATCCGCAATATCCGCAGCATCACCGAAAGCCTCATCACCTGGGGGCCGAAGGAGAAGGACATGCTGATGCTGACCGAGTACATCCGGATGGAACTCGGCCGGCTGATCGCCTACCGCGCGACGGGCGGCGGCACGCGCGACATGCCGGTGGTGCTGGTCGACGTGCAGGTCGAACAGCACATCCGCCAGTCGATCAAGCAGACGCCGACCGGCAACTTCCTCGCGCTGCCGCCCGACGAGATCAACCGGCTCGTCGCGAAGATCGCGGAGATCGTCGGCGAAGCGCCGCGCGCGCAGATCGCGCTGGTTGCGTCGATGGACATCCGGCGCTACGTGAAACGGATGATCGAGGCGCGCCTGAACTGGCTGCCGGTCTATTCGTACCAGGAACTGGGCGCCCACGTCGACCTGCAGCCGGTCGGCCGGCTGACGATGTAACGGAGCCGGCGCCGACATGCATGCCCACTCCCCTCACCGGGTCCGCGTGATCGTGGACCCGTCCGCGCAGCCGGCGCACGACGCCGCGCCGCAGTCGGAACCGCTGCGCCGGCAGGCGGACCGGTTCCGGCAACTGCTGGCGAACGCAGCCGCCGAGGCAGCCGACGCGAATGCGGACGCGCTGTGCGAAACGGCCGACGCGTTCGAAGCGTCCGAGCCATCCAGTCCGGCGGACGACGCGCCGGAAACAACGGATGCCGGGCAGGCGCCGGCGGCCGAGCCCGAGGCGTTCGCGTTTCTCCCGCCGCTGTACGACGAACAGCGGCATTCGCAGGAGCAACAGTCGCGCGACGAATCGGGCGGTGAATCCGGCAGCGAATCGGGTGGCGGCCGGAACGAGCACGAGCGCGACGACGGCAAGCCGTTTTCCGGCGCTGCACGCGAAAGCCGAACCGGCGGCAACACCGGCGGCTTCGGTGCCTGGCCGCACAGTTCCGGCGTTGCCGCCGGCCCGGTCCGCGCGACCGGCAGCGGCAACGCTTCCGGCTCCCGCGCGAATCCAGGCGTCGTCGCGGCCGCGAGTCAGGCCGCAGGCTCCATCAATCACACGGCCGCGCTCAGGCACGCGCACGCGACACCCCATACCGCGCCGCGCGCAACCGCGATCGAGGCACCCACGCCCGTCGGCGATGACGTCCGGCGCCTCGTCGGCTCGATCGTCGAACAGGTCGCCGACTTCTGCTCGAACCCGGCGGTGCGCGAGCGCGGCGACTGGCGCATCACCGTGCCGATCGATTCGGCGCAACTGCCGGGCTGCACGCTCCACGTCGCGCTTTCGCGTTTCGACTTGACGCTTCGCTTCGACACCACGGACGACGCCTCGCGACAGCTAATCTTGCGGCATCAGACAACGCTCGGCGACCAGCTGAAACAGATGATGCAGACGCGCTTCGACGCATCGCACGAGATCGAGATCATCGTCACGTAATCGCACATGGACACCAATCAATCGCACCCGATGCACCGTACGCCCGTCGCGGTCTCGCTCGATCCGGCACGTCTGCCCTCGCTCGCCGCCGCGACCGCGCGCCAGCACCGGCTCGCGGTCGACGAGCGGCTGGGCGCCGTGCTATCGCATACGTTCGGCGTGACGGGCTGGTCGGTCGGGATGCGCAACGTCGTCGACGCGGCGCGCGCGGTCGTCGTGCGGCTGCGCTGGGGGATGCAGAGCGCGTCGCTACGCCTCGACGTCGCGCAGCACGCGGGGCTCGCGAGCCTGTTCGATGCGGACGGCGGCGCCCAGCCGGACAACCCGGCGCTGCGCCACGCGGTCGGCGCGCTGCTGCTCGCCCCGCTGGCGCGCGCGTTCGAGGCGTTCGGCATCGACGGCGTGGAGATCGCCGCGCTCGACCGCGCGCAGGAGGCGGGCCCCGGCCCGTGCTGTGCGCTCGCGTTCCGGCTCGGCGGCGAGCGTATCGACGCGACGCTCGAACAGATCGACGACGGCTGGCTCGACGCGCTGGAAGCCTTCGTCGCGCGGCAGTTTACGCCTTACGCGACGCACGTCAGCGGGATCGCCGTGCCGGGGCGCCTGACCATCGGCGAGAAGGCGATGAGCGTGACGAAGCTCGACTCGCTGCGCCCCGGCGACGTGCTGCTGCGCGCCGTGTCCGAACCCGTCGCCGCGCTGCTGCGGCATGCCGCCGAAGCTGCGCGCGCGCAAGTGGTCTGGGGCCGCTACGGCACCCGCCAGCTGCGCGTGCCGGTCGACCTCACCCAACAGAAAATGACCCTGACCGAGGACCCCACCATGAGCCACGACACGCGCTTCAGCGCCCCTCTCACCGACTCGATCGACTCGCCGGTCGGCATCAGCGATCTCGATCTGCCGCTGAAGCTCGAGATCGACACGGTGTCGATGCCCGTCGCGCAACTGTCCGCGCTGCGCGCCGGCTACGTGCTGGAACTGCCGACCCAGGTGCCCGACGCGCGCGTGCGCCTCGTCACCTACGGGCAGACCATCGGCTTCGGCGAACTGGTCAGCGTCGGCGACCATCTCGGCGTGCGTCTTCTTCGACTGTCGAGCGGCCATGATTCAGTTTAACGATCTCACCGGGCTGCTGATCACCGTCGTCGCGATCAGCCTGATCCCCTTCGTTGCAATGGTGGCCACGTCGTACGCGAAGATCGTCGTCGTGCTCGGGCTGTTGCGCAACGCGCTCGGCGTGCAGCAGGTGCCGCCGAACATGGTGCTGAACGGCATCGCCGTGCTGGTCTCCGCGTACGTGATGGCGCCGATCGGCATCCAGGCCATGCAGACGATGCAGAACACCCACCGCGCGCCCGGCGCCGATTCGTCGACCATCGTGTTCGACGCGTTCGATGCCGCCAGGGAGCCGTTCCGGGGCTTCCTCAAGAAGCATGCGGGCGAACGCGAGAAACGCTTCTTCGTGCGCTCGGCAATGGTGATCTGGCCGAAGGAGATTGCCTCGAAGCTGCGCGAAGACGACCTGATCGTGCTCGCGCCGGCCTTCACGCTGACCGAGATGACCGACGCGTTCAAGATCGGCTTCCTGCTGTACATCGCGTTCGTCGTCGTCGATCTCGTGATCGCCAATGTGCTGATGGCGATGGGCCTGAGCCAGGTTCAGCCGACCAACGTCGCGATCCCGTTCAAGCTGTTGCTGTTCGTCGTGATGAGCGGCTGGTCGACGCTGATCCACGGACTCATCATGACCTACCGCTGAGGCATCTCATGGAAACCGATACGCTCATTCGCGTCACCACCGAAGGGCTGCTGCTGTGTCTGACCGTCTCGATGCCGGTCATCGTCGTCGCGGCGGTATCGGGCCTCGCGATCTCGTTCGTGCAGGCGATCACCTCGCTGCAGGACCAGAGCATCTCGTACGCGGTGAAGCTCGTCGCGGTCGTCATCACCGTGCTCGTGACGGGCGCCTGGGGCTCCGCGTCGATCCTGCACTTCGCGAATGAAATCATCACGCTGGCGGTGCCGTCATGAGCTCGCGCATCCACGGCAACAACGGCCATTCGAACCATCAGGCCGATGAGCTTTCGCAGGAAGCGCATACCGAGCAGAAATTCGAAGCGGGCACCTTTACGCGCTTCAAGGTGCAGCGCGTCAAGATGCAGCGCGCGCGGATGCTGCACAACAAGATGGCGGCGGCGTTCTGGAAGGGCAAATCCTTCATGGGCGCGAACCGGCTGCCGTCGCCGTCCGCGCAGAAATTCGCCAGGCTCGGCCAGCGGCCGCGCCCCGAATCGTCGGGCAAGTCGCATGCGAAGGACACCGAGATTCGCGAGCAGCCGGACGACGGATCGCAACTGAACCGGTACGAGCACGAGCACCGGCGCGACGACGATCCGCAGAAACAGCATCAGCATTCCCACCCGCACGAGCACGAGCGTGAACATGAACGCGAGCGCGACCGGGATCAGCAGCAGCCGAAGCAGGATCAGGGGCGCGAACACGAACGCGATCAGCAGCGCCAGGACCAGGAGCCGCGCCGCGAGCGGGACGACGGCCAGCCGCAGCCGCAACAGCAACAGCAGGGGCAGCCCGACGGCCGCCAGCCGCGGCGCGACGGCGACAAGCGGGAACGCTCGACGCGCATCCAGGCGGCGAAAGTAGGCAAGATGCGGCCGGTGCGGTTGCAGGCGCTCGCGAGCCCAATGCAACTGCTCGCAAAGGAGAAGATCGGCTCGCCCGATCTGCCGTCGCGGCTCGCGGCCGACGGTACGCGCGCGGCGCTCGATCTGCTCTCGCAGATTCCGCACGACGGGCCGCTGCTGCTCGTGCCCTACCTGCTCCAGATGATGTCGCCGCTCAGCATGGTCAGGCGCCGTCAGCCGGCGCGGCTGCAGTCGTACCACAACGCATCGCTCGCCTACGCGCCCGCCGTGTCGCCGAAGCCCGCGGTGACGGCGAAGCTGCATGCGCTGTCGCTCGACACGGCGCTCGCGCGGCGCGACGCCGGCGTCGACTACAACGACGACGAGCAGTCGCTCGCCATGATCCGGCAGCGGATTCTCGACGCCGTCGGCGTCGCGCAATCGACGGCGGACGGCACGCCGGCCGCTTCGGATACGACGCTGCAAGTTCGCATGCCGCCCGCTGCGCCGGAGGCGAAAACCTAAACTGGATTCGACGGTTGCGGCTGCTAACAGCGGCGAAAACGACGGCCGCACCCTTCAGGTATTTCAGGTATCAGCGGATCAATGGGAACGACGAACATGAAAGCCCTTCGAGTACTGACCGGAACTCACGCCGGAGCCCAGGTCCAGCTCACGAGCGGCAGCTACCGGATCGGCGGCGCCGAAGATGCGGACCTCTGCATCACCGACTGGACCGTCGACGACGTGACGCTGGTCGTCGGCGAGGACGGCGTGACCCGCCTGCAGTCGTCGAACGGCGACGAGGTGCTGGTCGCCGATTTCGTCGCGGTGCCGTTCGGCGACGTGGTGTTCTGCGTCGGCCCGGAAGACGCGGACTGGCCGCGCGATCTCGATCTGCTTGCCGGATTGTGGAAGACGGCCGAGCCGCCGATCGAGGCGCCGGCGCACGATGCCGCCGTTGCAAGCACCGCGGACGACGCAAACGATGGGCCCGCGCGGAACGACGTGCCGCAAGCCGCCGCTAGCGACGCGGCCGGCACCGACGGCGCGCCCCGCCTCAA
>NZ_JAAGPS010000203.1:0-7837 GCF_017105025.1 Paraburkholderia sp. Ac-20336
CGCCGCCGCCCAGGCCGACCCGTTCGAGCCGCCGCCTGCAGGTCTCAGCGCCGCGCAATTGCAGGCGCGCTCCGCCGGTGCCGTCGCGCCGACCGCGGCACCGACCGCCCAGGCGAGCGCCTATGAGGCCGTCGCGCCTTCGTCAATGCAACAACCGGCACAGCCTGTGACGAGCGCCCGCACCGTGTCGCGGAACGCCCCCGATGCCATCGACGCCGCCGCCGATGCCTTCGAGCCACCACCGTCCGCTGCGCTCGCCGAACGCCAGGCTCAGCAGGCGCAACGCGCCGAAGCTGGCGGTGGCGTGCAGATCATGCGCGCGTCGACGGCGGCACATGGCATCCCCGCTCCCACGCAAACCAGCGACGACCCGATCGCCCGCTTTGCGAACGGCAGTTATTGACGCGCCCGTATCCAGCGACCGAGGCTTTTGCTCTGGCGTAGCCGTCTGTGGGTAGCTGGAAGACAGCGCCCGTTGTCATGCGCGCCGAACGCGCGACGGCTGACACACGCCCCCTTTTCGCGCGCCGCACAAAAACACCGCCGTGCGATACGACGCCCGCGCCAATCTGCTATCGTCACCGGATATTCTTCCGACGGCGGGTGATGACGATGGAACTCGGTCTGAAAGACAAGGTGGTGTTGATTACGGGCGGCAGCAAAGGCATCGGCTTCGCGTGCGCGCGGGCCTTCGCGCAGGAGGGCGCGAAGGTCGCGATCGTGTCGCGCGATCCCGCCAACCTCGCGCGTGCCTACGAGCAACTGAAGCAGGAGGGACTGCACGTGCATCGCACGCGCGCCGATCTGCACGAGCCGCACAGCGCCGCCGATATCGTCGAGGAAGTCAGCACCGCGGTAGGACCGATCGACGTGCTCGTCAACAGTGCCGGCGCAGCGCGCCGCTACGACCCGGAAACGCTCGACGCCGACGCGTTCCGCGCGACCATGGAAGCGAAGTATTTCCCCTACATCTATCCGCAGCAGGAAGTGCTGCGCCGCATGGCCGAGCGTGCGAAGGCCGGCCACGGCGGCGAGCCGGGCACGATCGTCAACATCATCGGCATGGGCGGCAAGATGGCGAGCGACATCCATATCGCCGGCGGCGCGGCGAATGCGGCGCTGATGCTGGCAACCGTCGGCCTCGCGCACTACTACGCGCGCTACGGCATCCGCATCAACGCGATCAATCCGGGCTCGACGCTGACCGAGCGCGTCGAGGAAGCAGTCAGACTCGAAGCACAGGGGCAGGGCATCGGCAACGAGGAAGCGCTCGCGCGCGGCCAGGCCAAGGTGCCACTCGGCCGCTATGCCAAACCCGAGGAAATTGCCGATGTCGCGCTTTTCCTCGCGAGCCGCCGCGCGAGCTATGTGACCGGCGCGATCATCCCGATGGATGGCGCGAGCGCGCCGTTGATCTAAGCCGGAGAGCGTGTTGAGGGGATAGGTGACGCGCGGCGATAGTCGTAAAGCGTGAGGCAGTCGCTAACGAATCGCGTAGTCAAGTCAGTCAGAACAGAGGTAAAACAGCAGGCCAGCGCCAGCGCAGAGGCGCTGACCGAACGAGGCCGGGACTCCCGAAGCCCTCGAACAACCCGCGCCGATCAAACAGCGCGAGCCATCTCAGGCGAGATACACGCAATCACAGAAAGCGGTGACCGAGCCACCATGCGGCACCGGACAGCACCGCGGAAGCCGGAATCGTCAGAATCCATGCCCAGACGATGTTGCCGGCCACGCCCCAGCGCACCGCGCTCAGCTTTTGCGTCGCGCCGACGCCGACGATCGCGCCGGTAATCGTATGCGTCGTGGAAACCGGAATGCCGAGCCACGACGCCGTAAACAGCGTGATCGCCCCGCCCGCTTCCGCGCAGAAGCCGCCGACCGGTTTCAGCTTCGTGATCTTCTGCCCCATCGTGCGCACGATGCGCCAGCCACCGAAGAGCGTGCCGAGCCCCATCGACAGATAGCAGCCGCCGATCACCCACAGCGGCGGCGCATCCGCGTTCAACGACGCGAAGCCGGTCGCGATCAGCAGCATCCAGATGATACCGATGGTTTTCTGCGCGTCGTTGCCGCCGTGACCGAGGCTGTACAGTCCCGCCGACAACAGTTGCAGGCGGCGGAAACGCCGGTCGACCTTGCTCGGCGGCGTGCGGAAATAGAGCCACGACACCAGCAGCATGAAAAACGAGCCGAGTACGAAGCCGAGCAGCGGCGAGATGAAGATGAACGCGATCGTCTTCATGAGGCCGTCCCAGTTCAGCGAGCCCCAGCCCGACTTGGCGAGCGCGGCACCCACGAGCCCGCCGATCAGCGCGTGCGACGAACTCGACGGAATGCCGTAATGCCAGGTGATGATGTTCCAGGCGATCGCGCCGGCCAGCGCGCCGAAGATCACGTAATGGTCGACGATGTCGGGGTCGATCGTGCCCTTGCCGACCGTCGCGGCCACTTTCAGGTGGAACACGAAATAGGCAACGACGTTGAACGCGGCCGCGAATGCCACGGCCTGCTGCGGCTTCAGCACGCCGGTCGAGACGACCGTGGCGATCGAGTTCGCCGCGTCGTGAAAGCCGTTCATGAAGTCGAAAACCAGCGCGACGGCAACCAGGCCGGCAACGACCCAGATAGCGAGTTGTATCGATTGCATTATGCGTTTTCCAGCACGATGCCTTCGATGATGTTCGCCACATCCTCACACTTGTCGGTGACCGTTTCGAGCAGCTCGTAGATCGCCTTGAGCTTGATCAGAACCTTGACGTCGTCTTCCTCGCGGAACAGTTTCGACATAGCAGCGCGCAGCACGCGGTCGGCTTCCGACTCCAGCCGGTCGATGTCCTCGCACGCCTTGAGGATCTGGCTCGCCTGCTTCATGTCCGCGAGCAGGCTCACGGCGAACTGCACGCGCTCGCAGGTCGCCGTGCAGATATGCGCAAGCTGGCTGGCCTCGGACGTGACCGATTGCACGTCGTACAGCGAGATGGCGGTGGCGACGTCCTCCATCAGGTCGAGGATGTCGTCCATCGTCGTGATCAGTTTGTGGATCTCGTCGCGGTCGAGCGGCGTGATGAAAGTCTTGTGCAGCAGGTCGATGGCTTCGTGCGTGAGTTTGTCGGCAGCCTTCTCGGACTGTTGCACGTTCTGCTTGTGGGTTTCCGCGTCCTGCAGATTGTCGATCAGTAGCTCGAGCTCGTGGCTTGCCGAGACGATGCACGTTGCGTGCGCATTGAAGATTTCAAAGAACTTGCCCTCGGTGGGTGTTAGTCTTGGGATACGAAACATAAGCTGGGTAAGGGTTTTCGGCCTATTTGTGGGTGTGACCGTGAAAAAACCGTGAAATCCCGCTTACACAGACCTTTGCGGGCGCACTGTCACAAAAGCGTCATTGTGCCAGATACGCCCCTTCTGGCTCAGTGCAACTTGAACCGGGTATCTATCAGACGCGGGATTGTCATCAAACCGCCGTCACCCGCGCTTGAGAAGTTCGGCAAACCGTGCCCGCTGGCGAAGTCCTGCTGCGTGCTGGGCGAGACCCGAAGTTATTTTCGGCCCCAAGCTGTCGCTTCGCATTTCAGAATTTATCTTCGCACCCAAGACCTTTCCAGAGGAAACGTGCGCTAATCATAGCGTTCATCAACTGACATACTTGAAGGAAGCGACTATCATGGGACGTGTAAATTCGACACAGAACGTTCGGCAAGCGCAGGATTATCAGTTAGATGCGGTACGCAATGAGTCTCCTGGCCAAACATCCTCGGCTCGTGCTGCCCCTCGTAGAGAGGCTTCCCCCCAACTAGCAGCATTGACGCGCCCGCCTAGCAGAACCTCTCTTCGTGAAGGCGACACTTATAGAACCATTGGCATGTTGAAAACATCGGGATACGACGCCGATCGCCTAGCGGCCAGCGGTCCCGTTCCCGTACCCTATTTGAGCGCAGTTGAACGCGCTCGGTACCAAGTATCGATAGCAAACGGCATTCTTTCCCAAAAAGGTGAATCAGGCGCTTGGCAACCCATGAACACCGAGGGCATGGGCTACATGTTTGTAATGGACGGCAAGGGAAAGCTCTATGCTGGCGATGAGTGTGTGCTACAACATCACTCGTCTTTTTTAGCGGGAGCCCCAGTCGCAGCAGCCGGGGTGATGGAAGTTGCGTCAGGTCGACTTAGATATATTACGGATCAAAGCGGTCACTATTCACCAACCACTGATCACACAAACCAGCTCCTCCAATTGTTGCAGCACAGAGGCGTCGATCTTTCGAAGGTCCAGATAGATCGCGTAGGACTAAGCAAATCACAATGGGCAAGTCAAGGCGTTGCATTTGAACGCGTTTACCCAGAAGGGACAAGGCGTAAGCCATACTGAATTGGTCCCGGATATTCACCCCTCCGTTTCTCCGCTCAGTCAGGCCGCTGATTTCTCATATCAATCAGCAGTTTAGATCAAGATGTGGCGGATTTTTTGCGAATCCCGGCCGACCCTCAAAAAGCCCCGCTCAGGATTTGATTCCTGACGGGGCTTTGTCTATTGTGTCGCGCCCGGTTAGTCTTCGTATTTGACCGTGTACATTGCCAACCGGGACAGTTTTTCCATGTACGCGCGCATCTGTTCCGCACCGTTGGCGGGTGAACTACCATCGTCATACAGAAAGATTCGATCCGTATCAGGCTTGCCGTGCGTGGACAAACTTGCCGCCGTTTTGGCGGTTATGCTCATGCGTACGGCGCTTGGGTGCGTTTCGTACTCCACCCAATCAGGGCTGGTAGTGCCCAAGGGTTTGTAGTCACGATTCAGAATGATGTATCGCCCGTTCGAAAGCCTTTGCAGGCAGTAGGGCATAAACACCCATCGGAAGTCTTTAATGTCCATTTCAGATTATCTAATTGATCGATTCTAAATAATAGCAGGAAGCAAACGCAAGCGAGTACCCAAAAAAGCAGCGCGGATGCCCGCCATTGCCGGACGTGCAAACGACAAAAAGCCCCGCCAGGAATCGAATCCTGAGTGGGGCTTTTTTCTTTTTGGTGCGCCGGTAACAAAAACGCCGTGGCCGTCCCGATGCATTCTCATATGTGGGGGCTTTCCGCCCTCGTTCAAAATGCCGTGCAAGATGCCGTTCTCGAATCCCTTGACCGTTGTGACCGGCTGAGTTTCCAAGCTTCCCAAAACGTTGTTCAGCAGGCTCAGCGCGAGCGGTGAAACGTCAGGTGGGGATAGAACTCCCGCCTGCTCTTGGATGGGCGCGGGGATGGCAACATACTTTTTCAACGCCATCCGGATTACCTTCGAAAGACTGGTTCCGTAGCGGCCTGCGAACGTTTTCGCATTCTCGTGTTCCTCACGGCTCACGTAAAAATTAATCTTCACACGCTTGGTTGCGTCCAGCGCATCAGCGAGTTCTTCACTCATGTTCAGTCCCACCTTTTAGTCAGCAGTCCTATTTCAGGATTTTTGATTGATTTTTCTGGGCATGCGTTACTTACTGCCCTCCGCTATGAAATTAGCGTTTGTGGGTCAGAAACTGAGCGCCGTTACAAAATAGAGCAGAAAGCGCAACGAATTATTCACAGACCTAGATCGGGAGACACCTGTACGCCCAGCGTAGTTGCCTCAATCAGATATACGCAAATTGTATTTTCAAATAACGCAATGTGTATTTTTCAGGAAACACTCCCGCCATCAACAGTCGGTAGATCGCTCCACAATCGAGCATTGTTCATAAAATAATTATAATTAATTTTTTTGCTCGCCATTGTTGGCGACCAATCCACAATCAGGTTTTTCCACATGAGAAAACCGCTGATTTTTGGTCTAAAAACTGGGATTTAGTCGCCCACTCGTCAATTTCAGAGTAGGCCCATTCGATTTGAGTAAATTTTTATTCGAAATCACTGATGGGCTCGTAAATACGAAATGAGCCTGCATTAGCCATGCATTCCAAGAGAGCGAAACGGGGTGGCTCCCCCTGACGTGCCTGTTTCACGTCTAGCCCTCACCAATTCTCTGAAACAGGTCAGCTATGACAACAAATCAAAACGCCGCTGACTCGGCAATTGCTGAAGTCAACAAACGATACGCCGTTATCATGTGCGGCAACAAACCTCAAGTTATGCGTGAGTCCCACACGCCTGACGGTGAGCGCGCACTAAGCTTTATGTCGTTCTCGGACGCGGCGAATCTGCTTGCGAATGTGACGGTGAGCGAAAAACGCCAAGTCAAAGGAAAGGACGTGGACGCGAGTACACCGGTATTCGACCTTTGGAAGCGCTCACCGACCCGTCGTCAATATGAGGGCCTGGTGTTGTCCCCTGCCAATCGATACGGCGCGGAGTTTTACAATCTGTGGAGCGGCTTTGCCGTCGAACCCTTGACGGTCACTGCGGACAAGGCCGCGAAGGACTACTGCCCCCTGCTGCTGGCGCATATGAAGAACATTCTGTGCTGCGGCAACGAGGAACATTTCCAGTACCTCATGGCGTGGTGCGCCGATATCGTCCAAGACGCGGAACACAAGAAAGGTGTTGCGCTGGTTCTGCGCGGTAACAAAGGGACCGGCAAATCCATCTTCCTCGATGCGATGCGTGACATCATCGGCAAGGCACACGCCATGAAGGTTGCGCACTCGAAGCAGCTGACCGGCAACTTCAATAGTCACCTGCGTGAGAAAGTTCTGGTGGTCGCGGAAGAGTCGTTCTGGTCGGGTGACAAGTCCGCAGATGGTCCCCTGAAGGACCTGATCACGGCGCGCACGGTGACGATTGAAGCGAAGGGCAAAGACTCCGTTGAAATGGACTCGTATGTCCGCGTCGCAATGTCCACCAACAATGATTGGGCAGTCCCCGCGACGCGCGATGAACGCCGTTACTTCGTGCTCGATGTCAGCGACGCGAAGGCACAAGACACTGAGTATTTCTCGGATATCGCTGACGAACTCGAAGCAATGGGCAAGGAAGCGTTCCTGCGCGTGCTGATGGACTTCGACCTATCCAACACCAACCTGCGCAAGGTTCCCGAAACGGACGGCCTGAAGGTCCAGAAAAGCCTGTCGCTGGAGCCACATCACCGCTTCATGTACGACTTGGTGACCGGATCACGAATCGGAAACGATCCTCTGTATTGGACCGCTCACGACGCAAACGGCAACTCGCAGGATTCGCACAAAGTAGGAAAGGATTTGCTCTACAACGCTTATGTCGATTACGCACGGCGCTTAGGCACTCTGTATCCAATCGTCAAGGAAGTGTTTTCGAAAGAACTACTGGCCGCTACCGGCGCGCGAGGTGTACGCGCGATGATCGCAGGCAACCGTGAGCAGGTTTTCGAACTGCCTTCGATCAAAGATGCGCTTGCCCGATTTATCGCATATACCGGCATCTGCCACGCCGAATGACAGGGGTAAGCATTGCAATGGCAGGGGTATTGGGTTACCCCTGTCAACCGCAAACCTTTATCCAGCAAGCCTCTGTCAGGGCTACCATAGCTACCATAGTCAAATAATCAATCTATTCTGGCAGACAGGCACTCCCCGTTCTTGCCTAGAGAATGGGGCCTCTGCGCGCGTCTTTCATCAGGGTCCGGACCATAGGTCCAACATGACCGGTTGTAGAACCGCAGTCCTTCACCTTCTCACACGCACCAACACGGCATTGCAGCATGTATCAACAGCGCACTTCAATTGAGCTTGTGCTCAACGGGGAAGCCCTTGTAGCGTGTTAGATGGTATGGACGCCTCCCCCCGGCAACGGGTAAGGGAAGCCAGGCGACAGAGCGCATCTGCAACTGCCTGTACAGTGGATGCGTCGTGCCCATCAGCTCACGCAGGAGGTTTCCAAA
>NZ_JAAGPS010000017.1:0-72166 GCF_017105025.1 Paraburkholderia sp. Ac-20336
CTCGACGGCGGCTTCGTCGCGCTGGCCGGTGCCCAGCTCGGCGCTGCCGAGCCCGCGCTGGCCGGCCGCTTCAACCAGGGCTGGCTGCTGCCGCGCGAAGGCCAGCTCGATAACCGCCAGGTGCTGGCCGCGCTCGCCGCCGGTCTTGCCGAACGCGGCGTGCAGACCCACTGGAATACGCCCGTCGACGAGGCTGCGCTGCCCGAGGCCGGCATCACGATCGACTGCCGCGGTCTCGGCGCGAAGCCGGTGCTGCCGACGCTGCGCGGAATCCGCGGCGAAGTCGCGCGCGTGCATGCGCCGGGTTTGCAGTTGACGCGTCCGGTGCGGCTGCTGCATCCGCGCTATCCGCTCTATATCGCGCCGAAGCAGAACGGCCTCTATGTGATCGGCGCGACCGAGGTCGAAGGCGAGGACATGTCGCCCGTCAGCGTGCGCTCGGCGCTCGAACTGCTGAGCGCGGCGTTTTCGGTGCATCCGGGTTTCGGCGAGGCGCGCATTCTCGAACTCAACTCGCAGTGCCGCCCGACCTTGCCCGATCATCGTCCGGCGCTGCTGTGGGACGGCGCGCGCACGCTGCGCGTGAACGGCCTGTACCGGCACGGCTATATGATCGCGCCCGAAGTCGCCGACGAAGCCGTGCGCTTCGCGAGCGCCTTGCTCGACGGCCGCATCGGCGACCCCGACGCGTTCGCCGGCTGGCGGCGCGAGGCACGCTGGAGCGAGCTTTTCCAGCAGGATTTCATGCGGGAGCCGGCCTGAGCGCCGCGGCCGCCGCGCCGCGCATCGGGCCGTTTTCGCCATCGATTGAACCGTATTCGAGCACCATGGACATTCATATCAATCAGAAGCCGTTGTCGCTGCCCGAGGGCTCGACTGTCGCCGATGCGCTCGCTGCCTATGGCGCGCGTCCGCCGTTCGCGGTCGCGCTCAACGGCGATTTCGTCGCGCGCACCCAGCATGCGGCGCGCGCGCTGCAAGCCGGCGACCGGCTCGACGTCGTGCAACCGGTCGCGGGCGGCTGAGCGCCGGCGCGCCGGCCTGCCGCCGATTCATTACCGGGCCCGTTGCCGCAAACGAGCGCCGGAAACCCCTTGCCGCAAGGCCGTTGCGCAACGTCGCAGCGGCAAACCAGGATGACGCACATGACCTCCCATCAGACCGCCGACGCCCTCACGCTATACGGCCAAACTTTCGCGAGCCGCGTGCTGCTTGGCACCTCGCGCTATCCGTCGCTGCAATCGCTGTCCGATTCGATCGACGCGGCGCGGCCCGGCATGGTCACCGTCGCGCTGCGCCGGCAGATGAACGAGGGCGGCGCCGAAGCCGGCTTCTTCGATCTGCTCAAGCGCCACGCCGTGCCGCTGCTGCCGAACACGGCGGGCTGCCTGACGGTCGGCGAAGTGGTCACGACCGCGCACATGGCGCGCGAAATCTTCGAAACCGACTGGATCAAGCTCGAACTGATCGGCGACGACTACACGCTGCAGCCCGACCCGGTGGGCCTGATCGAGGCCGCCGCGCGGCTCGTCAAGGACGGCTTCAAGGTGCTGCCGTACTGCACCGAAGACCTCGTGATCGGCCGCCGTCTGCTCGACGCCGGTTGCGAGGCGCTGATGCCGTGGGGCGCGCCGATCGGCACCGGCAAGGGCGTGATCAATCCGTACGGGCTACGCGTGCTGCGCGAGCGGTTGCCGGACGTGCCGCTGATCGTCGATGCCGGGCTCGGCGTGCCGTCGCACGCGGCTCAGGTGATGGAGTGGGGCTTCGACGGCGTGCTGCTGAACACGGCCGTGTCGCAGGCGACGCACCCCGAAGCGATGGCGCGCGCGTTCGCGCTCGGCGTCGAGGCGGGCCGGCAGGCGTATCTCGCGGGGCCGATGGCCGAGCGCGAAAGCGCGCACGCGAGCACGCCGGTGGTCGGCATGCCGTTCTGGCATCAGGATGGGAGTGCCGCATGACACAGTCCTTGACGTTGAAGGACCGCGATCTGTTCTGGCCGCCCGCCGACGAACTGGTCGAAGCCGCCGAGCGCATCCGCGCGCGTCTCGGCGACTGGCCGCCGACGCACGCGCCGTGGCGCATCTGCCTGACCGCGCCCGATGCGCCGAACGGCGGCGACCTGATCGTGCTTGCCGACGCGCAACGGCACGGCGAGCAGATGGCGCGCTGGCTCACGCAGGGCGCGGGCGTGATCGTCACCGCGGAAAACCGCGCGACGCTGCATCTGGGCGGCGAGAAGTACGGCCTCGAAGGCCATCTGGCGGACGACTGGATTGTCGCGCTCGCTGCGTTCCTCGACTGCGGTTTCGATCCGCACGACGCGCTCGTGCTCGCGCTCGCCTGGCGCGACGGTGACGAAACCCGTGACGAAGCTCGTGACGAGACCCGCGCCGCCGACGCATTCCCATCCGACCTCGCGCGCTTTCCGCGCCTGACCGGCTTGCCGGCCGCGCCGGCGCAGCCGTTTCCGCGCTGCCCGCACAAGCTCGGCCTGTACCCGGTGCTGCCGACCGCGGACTGGGTCGAGCGGGTGGTCGGCCTCGGCGTGAAGACCGTGCAGTTGCGCCGCAAGTCGGCCGAACCCGCCGACGAACTGAAGCGCGAAATCGCCCGCAGCGTGGCGGTGGGACGCGCGCACGACGCCCTGGTGTTCATCAACGATCACTGGCAGGCCGCCATCGAGGCCGGTGCGTACGGCGTGCATCTCGGCCAGGAAGACGTGCATACCGCTGATCTGTCCGCGATTGCGGCGGCTGGCGTCCGGCTTGGTCTGTCGACGCACGGTTTTTATGAGACGCTGAAGGCGCTGCACTTCCGTCCGAGTTACATTGCACTGGGCGCGGTGTTTCCGACCGCGACCAAGGTGGTGCCGACCGCGCCGCAGGGCTTGCGGCGTTTGGCACGCTACGTGCGGCTGCTCGACGGCGTGGTGCCGCTCGTCGCGATCGGCGGGATCGATCTGCAGGTGCTGCCCGACGTGCTGGCAACCGGCGTCGGCTGCGCCGCGGTGGTGCGCGCAGTGACCGATGCGGCCGATCCGGCTGCCGCGGTTTCTGCGTTGCAACACGTGTTTACGCAATAATCCTCAGGCATAGTCAATGGACGGGGCACCTCACGGCAGCTTTTGCATGATGGCCCTATAATTCGGCCTTCCGTGTAAAAGGATTGTCAGCTTGGTGCCTTCCTCCCGCGAGCCCCTACTCGAACTGCGCGACGTCGACTTCGGTTACGGCGACCGGCTCGTCCTGTCGAATCTGAACCTGCGCTTCCGTCGCGGGCAGGTCGTCGCGGTCATGGGCGGCTCCGGTTGCGGCAAGACCACGGTGCTGCGCCTGATCGGCGGCCTCGTGCGCGCGCAGCGCGGCGAGGTGCTGTTCCACGGCCAGGACCTCGGCCGGCAGACGCGCGAAGGCCTTTACGCGCTGCGCCGCAAAATGGGCATGCTGTTCCAGTTCGGCGCGTTGTTTACCGACATGTCGGTGTTCGAAAACGTTGCCTTCTCGCTGCGCGAGCACACCGATCTCCCCGAAGAACTGCTGCGCGACCTCGTGCTGATGAAGCTCAACGCGGTGGGCTTGCGCGGCGCGCGCGATCTGCTGCCCTCGGAGATTTCGGGCGGCATGGCGCGCCGCGTGGCGCTCGCGCGCGCCATCGCGCTCGACCCCGAACTGATGATGTACGACGAGCCGTTCGCCGGCCTCGATCCGATCTCGCTCGGCATCACCGCGAACCTGATCCGCACGCTCAATCAGGCGCTCGGCGCCACCTCGATTCTCGTCACGCACGACGTGCCCGAATCGTTCGCCATCGCGGATTACGTCTACTTTCTCGCCAACGGCGGGGTGCTCGCCGAGGGCACCCCGGACGAACTGCGCGCCTCGACCGATCCGACCGTGCGGCAGTTCATCGACGGCGGGCCGGACGGCCCGTTCAAATTCCACTATCCGGCCCAGACGCCGCTCGCGGCGGACTTCGGCATCGGCGGAGGCCAGTCATGATCAGTGCGCTCGGTCGCTCGGTGATCAGCGGGCTCGGCACGGCCGGTTACGCGACGCGCTTCTTCCTGCGCCTCGTGCTCGAGTTTTTCCCGCTGCTGCGCCGGCCGCGTCTTGTCACGAAGCAGATCCACTTCGTCGGTAATTATTCGCTCGTGATCATCGCCGTGTCGGGGCTCTTCGTCGGCTTCGTGCTCGGCCTGCAGGGCTACTACACGCTCAACCGCTATGGCTCCGAGCAGGCGCTCGGCTTGCTCGTCGCGCTGTCGCTCGTGCGCGAACTCGGGCCGGTGGTCACGGCGCTGCTGTTCGCGGGCCGCGCGGGCACTTCGCTCACGGCCGAGATCGGCCTCATGAAGGCGGGCGAGCAGCTGACCGCGATGGAAATGATGGCCGTCGATCCGGTCAAGGTCGTGGTCGCGCCGCGCCTGTGGGCGGGCATTATCTCGATGCCGATCCTCGCCGCGATTTTCAGCGCGGTCGGTATTCTGGGCGGTTACGTGGTGGGCGTGCTGCTGATCGGCGTCGATGCCGGCGCGTTCTGGTCGCAGATGCAGGGGGGCGTCGACGTGTGGCGCGATGTCGGCGCCGGGGTCGTCAAGAGCGTGGTGTTCGGCCTTGCGGTGACGTTCGTCGCGCTGTTTCAGGGCTACGAAGCGAAGCCGACGCCGGAAGGCGTGTCGCGCGCGACGACCCGCACGGTCGTGTACGCGTCGCTCGCGGTGCTCGGGCTCGATTTTCTGCTGACCGCACTGATGTTCAGCTAAAGACCGCGCCGCACACCGGCTGCCGGCGGCGCATCGTGCGCCGCGCGCGACGGGGTGCCGATGGCGTGGCGGATTCACTTTGGGATGACGATGAAAAAGACTGCTCTCGACTTCTGGGTCGGCCTGTTCGTGGTGCTGGGTTTCGTGGCGCTGCTGTTTCTCGCGCTGAAGGCCGGCAACATGAGCTCGTTGTCGTTCCAGGCAACGTATCCGGTCAAACTCAAGTTCGACAACATCGGCGGGCTGAAGGCGCGCGCGCCGGTGAAGAGCGCCGGCGTGACGGTCGGCCGGGTCGCCTCGATCGGCTTCGACAGCAATGCCTACCAGGCGCTCGTCACGATCGATATCGACAAGCAATACCAGTTTCCGAAAGATACTTCGGCGAAGATACTGACTTCGGGCCTGCTCGGCGAGCAGTACATCGGGCTCGAACCGGGCGGCGACACGGAAATGCTGAAGGCTGGCGATACGATCTCGATGACGCAATCGGCGATCGTGCTCGAAAACCTGATCGGCCAGTTCCTCTACAGCAAGGCGGCGGATTCCGGCGCCTCGAAGCCCGCGGGCGGGGCGAATGCGCCGGCGGCGCCTGCTGCTGGCGCCGCCAGCCAATAAGGAGAACAAGAATGCAAACCACACGTTCGGCGCGCGTGCGCGTCTTCCAGTTAGGCAAGGTGGCGGTGGCCGCGGCGCTCGTCACCGGCTGCACGACCGTGCAGACGCCGACCAAGGGCGATCCGTTCGAAGGCCTGAACCGCACGGTGTTCACCGTCAACGACAAGATCGACCAGTACGCGCTGAAGCCGGTCGCGCAGGGCTATGTCTGGGCGACGCCGCAGCCGGTGCGCGACAGCGTGACGAACTTCTTCTCGAATATCGGCGACGTCTACATCGCGGCGAACAACCTGCTGCAGTTGCGCATCGCCGACGGCGTGTCGGACATCATGCGCATCGTAATCAATACGGTGTTCGGTGTCGGCGGCCTGTTCGACGTCGCGACGCTTGCGAAGCTGCCCAAGCACGACAACGACCTCGGTCTGACGCTCGGCCACTACGGCGTGCCGGCGGGCCCGTATCTCGTGCTGCCGCTGTTCGGCCCGAGCACGGTGCGCGACGCGGTCGGCTCGATCGGCAACTACTACGTGAACCCGATCAGCTACGTCAGTCCGTCGGGCCTGAGCTGGGCCCTGTGGGGCCTGAACATCGTCAATACGCGTGCGAACCTGCTCGGCGCGAGCAACCTGCTGGAAGGCGCGGCGCTCGACAAATACTCGTTCGTGCGCAACGCGTATCTGCAGCGCCGTCAGTATCTGCTGTCGGACAACCGCCGGCGCCCGCAGGACCTGCCGAGCTATGACGAGGAAGCGCCGCTGCCGAAGTACGACGAAGGCGAGACGGGCGCGGCCGGTGCGGCAGGCGCCGCCGCGGGCACGCAAGGTGTTGCCGCCAAGGCGGCGCCGGCATCGGGCGTGGCTGCGACTGCGCAGGGCGCGTCGGCGCCCGAGGCGGCCTCGGGCACCGCCACTCCGCCGCTCGATGTGAACGGCGGTCCCGAAACGCAGATTCCGGCGGGTCAACTGGTGCCGCCCACGCGTTTCAACTTCCCGTCCTTCAAGCTGCATTGAGCGCGCGCCGGTAACAGATCGATACGACTCTCGCAGTTTGCGCATGGATTGCTGTCGAACTCGCGTGGTAAGGTCGGCTCAAACCGTTGCACTATTTTTGAGGTAAGGCTCGATATGAAAAAATTCTTCCTGATTCCCCTGTTTGCCGTGTTGTTTTCGTTCGTCAGCGCAGGCGCATCGGCACAAACCGCCGACACCAGCGCGCCGGATACGCTGATCAAGACCGTGACCCAGCAGGTGGTCGACGCGGTGCGCAACGACAAGTCGATCCAGCAGGGCGACATCTCGCACATCACGGCGCTCGTCAACGAAAAGATCCTGCCGTACACCGATTTTCGCCGCACTACGCAGCTCGCGATGGGCCGCAACTGGCGCACCGCGACGCCCGAGCAGCAGAACCAGGTGGTCGAGCAGTTCAAGATGCTGCTGATCCGCACCTACTCGGGCGCGCTCGCGCAGGTGAAGGACCAGCAGATCCAGTACAAGCCGTTCCGCATGAACCCGGACGACACCGATACGGTGGTGCGCTCGGTCGTGATGAACAACGGCCAGCCGATCGAGCTCGACTACCGCCTGTACAAGACGCCGCAAGGCTGGCGCGTGTATGACATCAACGTGCTCGGCGCATGGCTGATCCAGGCGTATCAGCAGCAGTTCAACGAGCAGATCCAGCAGAAGGGCGTGGACGGGCTGATCCAGTTCCTCACGCAGCGCAACCAGCAACTCGCCTCGGGCAAGCAGTCGTGAGCGAAGTGCTGAGTCCGGTCGCGAACCGCTTCGAGTGCGGCGCGACGCTGACCCACGCGAGTGCGAAGGCCGCGCTCGCGGCGGGTCTGCAACGCATCGCGGCGGGCGCGGGCGGCGTCGATTGCGCGCCGCTCACGCAGTTCGATTCGGCGGCACTCGCCGTGCTGCTCGCGTGGGTGCGCGCGAGCGCGGCGCGCGGCCTCAAGTTTGAAATCGTCAATCTGCCGGCGGGTCTCGCCAGCCTCGCGCGCGCCTACGGCGTCGACACGCTTCTTGCTCCCGCCGCATCCGGCGCGGTTGCGTCGGCGCGACATTGACGCTCCACTGGCGTCGTCTCCAATCCTTCCTGTCGGGCCGGGCTTAGGGCTTTTTGCCCTATAATCAAACGTTTTTTGGGGCGCTGAATTGGCCCTGAATCGGCCCCGGTTCCGTTTCTTCCAGCATTTGCTTGCCCCCACGCTCCGTCGGGGCTACTTCAGGCGCCGCCACGCACGCGGCCCATAGTCATGTCAGCCATAGAAATTCGTAACGTCAAGAAGCGCTACAAGGACTTGCAGGCGCTCAAGGGCGTCAGCCTCACGGTCGAAGAAGGCGAGTTCTTCGGACTGCTCGGTCCGAACGGCGCGGGCAAGACGACGCTCATCAGCATTCTCGCGGGTCTCGCGCGCGCCGACGAAGGCAGCATCGCGGTGCGCGGTCACGATGTCGTCGGCGATTTCCGCGACGCGCGCCGCGCGCTCGGCGTGGTGCCGCAGGAACTCGTGTTCGACCCGTTCTTCACCGTGCGCGAAACCTTGCGCATCCAGTCCGGCTACTACGGTCTGCGCAACAACGACGCGTGGATCGACGAGATCATGGCCAATCTCGATCTCACTGAGAAAGCCGACGCCAACATGCGCGCGCTGTCCGGCGGCATGAAGCGGCGTGTGCTGGTCGCCCAGGCGCTCGTGCACCGTCCGCCCGTCATCGTGCTCGACGAGCCGACCGCGGGTGTCGACGTCGAATTGCGCCAGACCCTGTGGAAATTCATTTCGCGCCTGAATCGCGAGGGTCACACGATCGTGCTGACCACGCACTATCTGGAAGAAGCCGAATCGCTGTGCGACCGCATCGCGATGCTGCGCCGCGGCGAGGTCGTCGCGCTCGATCGCACGAGCACGCTGCTGCAGCGCTTCGCCGGCATGCAGCTGTTCGTGCGCTTCGCACAGGGCGTGCTGCCCGCCGAGCTGCGTCCGCTCGAAGCGGAAAGCAGCGCAACCAGCGGCAACGGCCGCCAGCATCTGCTGCGTCTGGCGAGCTACGACGACGTCGAGCGCATCCTCGCGCAGTGCCGCGCGGCCGGTTGTACATTCGAAGAGATCGAGGTCCGCAAGGCCGACCTCGAAGACGTATTCGTTCAGGTGATGAACGGTCCGGAAGTGATCGAGGGGCTCGCATGAGCGGCTACAGTGGATTCAGCACGCTGTTTTACAAAGAACTGCTGCGTTTCTGGAAGGTGTCGTTCCAGACCGTGCTCGCGCCGGTCATCACGGCGCTGCTTTATCTGACCATCTTCGGCCACGCGCTGCGCGGCCACGTGCAGGTTTATCCGGGTGTCGAATACACGAGCTTCCTGATTCCGGGCCTCGTGATGATGAGCGTGCTGCAGAACGCGTTCGCGAACAGTTCTTCCTCGCTGATTCAGTCGAAGATCACCGGCAACCTCGTGTTCGTGCTGCTGCCGCCGCTGTCGCACTACGAGATGTTCGCGGCCTACGTGCTCGCGGCCGTCGCGCGTGGTCTGTGCGTCGGCTTCGGCGTGTTCATCGTGACGATCTGGTTCGTGCCGCTCAGCTTCAGCGCGCCGCTCTACATCATCGTGTTCGCGATGTTCGGCGCGGGGATTCTCGGCACGCTGGGCCTGATCGCCGGTATCTGGGCCGAGAAGTTCGACCAGCTCGCCGCGTTCCAGAACTTCCTCATCATGCCGCTCACGTTCCTCTCGGGCGTGTTCTATTCGACGCATACGCTGCCGCCCGTGTGGCGCGAAGTGTCGCGGCTCAATCCGTTTTTCTACATGATCGACGGCTTTCGCTATGGCTTTTTCGGCGTGTCGGACATCGACCCGCTCGTGAGCCTCGCGATCGTCGCCGGTTTCTTCGTGGTGCTGGCGGTCGTGGCGATGCGCATGCTCGCCACCGGCTACAAGCTGCGCCACTGACGAGGAGCATCTCTCATGTTGCCGACTCCCGAACAGGTCAAGCAATACATAGCGGCTGGGCTCGCGTGCGAGCATCTCGAAGTCCAAGGCGACGGTCAGCATTTCTTTGCGACGATCGTCTCGCCGAGCTTCGAGGGCAAGCGCCTGATCCAGCGCCATCAACTCGTGTATGCGGCGCTCGGCGACCGCATGCGCGAAGAAATCCACGCGCTCAGCATGAGGACGCTGACGCCCGCCGAATGGCAGAACGCGTAATCTGGAAATTCA
The DNA here is from genome assembly GCF_017105025.1 of Paraburkholderia sp. Ac-20336. Lineage (NCBI taxonomy): Bacteria > Pseudomonadati > Pseudomonadota > Betaproteobacteria > Burkholderiales > Burkholderiaceae > Paraburkholderia > Paraburkholderia sp. Ac-20336. The sequence continues at coordinate 9,605 of NZ_JAAGPS010000017.1, forward strand.
GTGCGAATCACACAGGAAGGGCGCGACGCCGCGAGCGGCGCGCCGAACACAGTCAAGGCAGGTCCGGGCGCGAACCGGGCCGATCAGGAGCCGACAGGCATGGATAAACTCGTCATTGAAGGTGGTCACCCGCTCTCCGGTGAAGTTGTCGTCTCGGGGGCGAAGAACGCGGCATTGCCGATCCTGTGCGCGGGTCTCCTGAGCGCCGAGCCGGTGCATCTGGAGAACGTGCCCGATCTGCAGGACGTGCGCACGATGCTCAAGCTGCTCGGCCAGATGGGCGTGCGTATCGAGGCGGGCGAGGGCCGCGTGGCGCTCGACGCGTCGAAGGTCGACAACCTCGTCGCGCCGTACGAGATGGTGAAGACGATGCGTGCGTCGATCCTCGTGCTCGGTCCGCTCGTCGCGCGCTTCGGTCATGCGCGCGTGTCGCTGCCGGGCGGCTGCGCGATCGGCGCGCGGCCGGTCGACCAGCACATCAAGGGCCTGCAGGCGATGGGCGCCGAGATCACGATCGAGCACGGCTTCATCGAAGCGCGTGCGAAGCGTCTGAAGGGCGCGCGCATCGTCACCGATATGATTACCGTGACCGGCACCGAGAACCTGCTGATGGCGGCGGTGCTCGCCGAAGGCGAGACGGTCATCGAGAATGCCGCGCGCGAACCCGAAGTGGTCGACCTCGCGCATCTGCTCGTTGCGATGGGCGCGAAGATCGAGGGCATCGGCACCGACCGTCTCGTGATCCAGGGCGTCGACAAGCTGCACGGCGCGCAGCACGCGGTGATTCCGGACCGCATCGAAGCCGGCACGTTCCTGTGCGCGGTCGCGGCGGCCGGCGGCGACGTCACGCTGCGCAAGATGCGTCCGCTGCTGCTCGAAGCCGTTACCGAGAAGCTGCGCGAAGCGGGCGTCACGGTCGAGGAAGGTGACGACTGGATGCGCGTGCGCATGGACCGGCGCCCGAGCGCGGTTACGTTCCGCACGTCCGAATACCCGGCGTTTCCGACTGACATGCAGGCGCAGTTCATGGCGCTCAACGCGATCGCCGACGGCACCTCGCAGGTCGTCGAGACGATCTTCGAGAACCGCTTCATGCACGTGCAGGAGCTGAACCGCCTCGGCGCCAGCATCACGATCGACGGCAACACCGCGCTCGTGAACGGCGTCGCGAAGCTGTCCGGCGCGAAGGTGATGGCGACCGATCTGCGCGCGTCCGCGAGTCTCGTGATCGCCGCGCTGCGCGCCGAGGGCGAGACGCTGATCGACCGCATCTATCACCTCGATCGCGGCTACGACCGCATGGAAGCGAAGCTCAACGCAATCGGCGCGAAGGTGCGCCGCGTGTCCGGGAGCGCAGCATGAGTTCGATGCCGCAAACGTCGTCGTCGCCGGCGGTGAGCGCGCCGCTCACGCTCGCGTTGTCGAAAGGGCGTATCTTCGAGGAAACGCTGCCGTTGCTCGCGGCGGCCGGCATCGAAGTCGCGGAAGACCCGGAAACCTCGCGCAAGCTGATCCTGCCGACCACCGACGCGAACCTGCGCGTGATCATCGTGCGCGCGACCGACGTGCCGACCTATGTCGAGTACGGCGCGGCCGACTTCGGCGTGGCCGGCAAGGACGTGCTGCTCGAACATGGCGGCAGCGGCCTGTATCAGCCGATCGACCTCGACATCGCGCGTTGCCGCATGTCGGTCGCGGTCGCGGCCGGTTTCGATTACGCGAGCGTGGTGCGTCAGGGCGCGCGTCTGCGTGTCGCGACCAAGTACGTGGAAACCGCACGTGAGCATTTTGCTGCCAAGGGCGTGCACGTCGACCTGATCAAGCTGTACGGTTCGATGGAACTGGCGCCGCTGGTCGGCCTCGCCGACGCGATCGTCGACCTGGTCAGCTCAGGCAATACGCTGCGCGCGAACAATCTTGTCGAGGTGGAAGAGATCATGCAGATTTCGTCGCGCCTCGTCGTGAACCAGGCGGCGCTGAAGCTCAAACGCGCCGCATTGCGGCCGATTCTCGACGCGTTTGCCAAGGCATCGTCGAAAGCCGGCGCCCCGGCGGCCTGAGCGTCGGCACCCGGCGCTGGTACTCTGCCCGGCACTCTGACTACGCTGCGACCGAGCGCCTTACCGAAACGGATACCTGTATGTCTACCAAGATTCGCAAACTCGATTCCACCGCGCCCGACTTCCAGAAGTCGCTGCATGCGGTGCTCGCGTTCGAGGCGAGCGAAGACGACGCCATCGAGCGCTCGGTCGCGCAGATTCTGAACGACGTGAAGGCGCGCGGCGACGAGGCGGTGCTCGAGTACACGAACCGCTTCGACCGGCTCGATGCGCGGAGCGTGGCCGCGCTCGAACTGCCGATGTCGGAGCTCGAAGCGGCGCTCGAAAGCCTCGAACCGAAGCGGCGCGCGTCGCTCGAAGCGGCGGCGGCGCGCGTGCGCGGCTATCACGAGAAGCAGAGGATCGAGTGCGGCAGCCATAGCTGGCAGTACACCGAGGCCGACGGCACGGTGCTCGGCCAGAAGGTCACGCCGCTCGATCGCGCGGGCATCTACGTGCCGGGCGGCAAGGCGGCGTATCCGTCGTCGGTGCTGATGAACGCGATTCCGGCCCGCGTGGCCGGCGTGCGCGAAATCGTCATGGTCGTGCCGACGCCGGACGGCGTGAAGAATCCGCTCGTGCTGGCGGCAGCGCTGCTCGGCGGCGTCGATCGCGTGTTCACGATCGGCGGCGCGCAGGCGGTCGGCGCGCTCGCGTACGGCACGCAGACGGTGCCTGCGGTCGACAAGATCTGCGGCCCCGGCAACGCGTACGTCGCCTCGGCGAAGCGGCGCGTGTTCGGCACGGTCGGCATCGACATGATCGCGGGGCCCTCGGAAATTCTCGTGCTGTGCGACGGTACGACGGACCCGCGCTGGGTCGCGATGGACCTGTTCTCGCAAGCCGAGCACGACGAACTCGCGCAGTCGATCCTGCTGTGCCCGGACGACGCGTTCATCGCGCGTGTGAAGGAAGCGATCGACGAACTGCTGCCGGCCATGCCGCGCCACGAAGTGATCCGCACGTCGCTCGAAAATCGCGGCGCGCTGATCAAGGTGCGCGATATGGCCGAAGCCTGCGCGATCGCCAACGATATCGCGCCCGAGCACCTCGAAATCTCGGCGCTGGAGCCGCATCAATGGGCGCAGCAGATTCGCCACGCGGGCGCGATCTTCCTTGGCCGCTACACGAGCGAGAGCCTCGGCGACTACTGCGCGGGGCCGAACCACGTGTTGCCGACTTCGCGCACCGCGCGGTTCTCGTCGCCGCTCGGCGTTTATGATTTCTTCAAGCGTTCGAGCCTGATCGAAGTCAGCGCGGAAGGCGCGCAGACGCTCGGCGAGATCGCCGCCGAACTCGCCTACGGCGAAGGCCTGCAAGCGCATGCACGCAGCGCCGAATACCGGATGCGGCACAACAACAACGAACGCGGCTGAGGCGGATGACAGACAACGGCGGCGCGCGGCAAAGCTGATCCCAAGGCGGCAGGCGCGGAAGCAACGGCAAGAGGCAGGGCGGCAGCCGCACGAAGCGGGGCCCGCTGTCGAGTCCCGGCGATCCTTGCCGATGCTCCCGTTGTTTCCGGTGCCAACCCACCGCGCTCAGCGACGGATCGCCCGCACTCAAGCGTTCAATAACGACAATAGAGACCAACCAGCGCGGCCCTGCGCCGCCGATGCCGGGCCGGCATTTCCCCACGGCCCGGGCCACGAACTATGACGACACCTCACGACCTCATCCGCAGCGACGTGCTCGCAATGACGAGCTACCCGGTTCCGGACGCGACCGGCTTCATCAAGCTCGACGCCATGGAAAATCCGTTTCCGCTGCCGCCGGAACTGGCCGCGCATCTCGGCGCGCATCTCGCCGGCGTCGCGCTGAACCGCTATCCGGCACCGCGCCCGGAAGCGCTGATCGAGCGCATCCGTCACGTGATGGGCGTGCCGGCCGGCTGCGATGTGCTGCTCGGCAACGGCTCGGATGAAATCATCAGCATCATCTCGGTCGCGTGCGCGCGGCCCGGCGCGAAGGTGCTCGCGCCGGTGCCCGGTTTCGTCATGTATCAGATGTCGGCGAAGCTGGCGAATCTCGAATTCGTCGGCGTGCCGCTCAAGCCTGATTTCACGCTCGACACCGACGCGATGCTCGCGGCGCTTGCCGAGCATAAGCCGGCGGTGGTCTATCTCGCGTATCCGAACAACCCGACCGGCACGCTTTTCGATGACGCCGACATGGAGCGCATCATCGCCGCGGCGCAGGGCAGCCTCGTCGTGATCGACGAGGCGTATCAGCCGTTCGCGCAGAAAAGCTGGCTGCCGCGCGCTGACCAGTTCGACAACGTCGTCGTGATGCGCACGGTGTCGAAGCTTGGTCTCGCGGGTATCCGCCTCGGCTATCTGGTCGGCAAGCCCGCGTGGTTGACCGAATTCGACAAGGTGCGCCCGCCGTACAACATCAACGTGCTGACGCAAGCCGCCGCCGGTTTCCTGCTCGATCACGTCGGTGTGCTCGATGCGCAGGCCGCGCAATTGCGCGAAGAGCGCACGAAACTCGCGCAGGCGGTAGCTGCGCTGCCGGGCGCCGAGATGTTCCCGAGCGCGGGCAACTTCCTGCTCGTGCGCGTGCCCGATGCGTCCGTGCTGTTCGAAACGCTGCTCACGGCGCGGGTTCTGATCAAAAACGTGAGTAAAATGCATGCATTGCTGGCGAATTGCGTGCGTTTGACCGTCGGGTCTCCCGAGGAAAACGCCCAGTTGCTCGCCGGACTGAAGCTCGTGCTGCGCTGATCGGCAGCCCGGCTCGCCTTTTTTCCACCCCACATCATTAGCGCTTTCTAGCGAGATTCGAGGAATTACCATGCGCCTTGCGGAAGTCGTTCGCAACACCAGCGAAACGCAGATCCGTGTGAAGATCAATCTGGACGGCACCGGTCAGCAGAGGCTGGCCACCGGCGTGCCGTTTCTGGACCACATGCTCGACCAGATCGCCCGCCACGGTCTGTTCGACCTCGAGATCGAGGCGCATGGCGACCTGCATATCGACGACCACCATACGGTCGAAGACACCGGCATCACGTTGGGCCAGGCCGTCGCGAAGGCGATCGGCGACCGCAAGGGCATCCGCCGCTACGGTCATTCCTACGTGCCGCTCGACGAAGCGCTGTCGCGTGTCGTGATCGATTTTTCCGGCCGTCCGGGCCTCGAATTTCACGTGCCGTTCACGCGCGCGCGCATCGGCACGTTCGACGTCGATCTGTCGATCGAATTCTTCCGCGGCTTCGTGAACCACGCCGGCGTGACGCTGCACATCGACAATCTGCGCGGCATCAACGCGCATCATCAGCTCGAAACGGTGTTCAAGGCATTCGGCCGCGCGCTGCGCATGGCCGTCGAGCTCGACGAACGCGCGGCAGGGCAGATTCCGTCGACCAAGGGCAGCCTCTAACAGGTTTCATCGCCTCCAACGTCTTTAGGCCATTCACCTTCGAGCGATTTCCTCAAGCGATTCATCGGGCAGGAGCGCGCGAGCCGGTATGTCGTTCGACGCCGCGCAGCCGCGCCGATCGCTTGAAGGCAGGGCGGCCAAACTTGAAATGAAAACTTCGATAGCGATTGTGGATTACGGAATGGGCAACCTGCGCTCGGTGGCCCAGGCATTGCGCAAGGCCGCGCCGGAAGCGGACGTGGCGATCGTCGATCGTCCCGAGGCGATTCGCGCGGCCGACCGCGTGGTGCTGCCGGGCCAGGGCGCGATGCCCGACTGCATGCGCAGTCTCGGCGAGTCCGGCCTGCAGGAAGCGGTCGTCGAGGCGTCGCGCGGCAAGCCGCTGATGGGCGTGTGCGTCGGCGAGCAGATGCTGTTCGACTGGAGCGCCGAGGGCGATACGCGAGGGCTCGGGCTGCTGCCCGGCAAGGTGGTGCGCTTCGAACTCGAAGGCCAGGTGCAGGACGACGGCTCGCGCTTCAAGGTCCCGCAGATGGGCTGGAACCGTGTGCACCAGGCGCAGCCGCATCCGCTGTGGGACGGCGTCGCCGACAACGCGTTCTTCTACTTCGTGCACAGCTACTACGTCGTGCCGGACAATTCCGCGCATACGTCGGGCGAGACGGTCTACGGCGTGCCCTTTACCTCGGCGGTAGCGCGGGATAACATCTTCGCCACCCAATTTCATCCTGAAAAGAGCGCCGAAGCGGGCTTGCGCGTGTATCGCAACTTCGTGCACTGGAACCCGTGAACGCCTTTCTTTATCCCGTTGCCGCGCGCAGGGCGCGCGGTGCCGCGGTCCCGTATCTGACCGGTGCCCCGCTGGAGCGCCGAAAGAGTTGTACTAAACTAGCGAAACGGCGCTGCGGCGGGCTGTCTATTCAGCCGCTGCCGCCGACCTTCAACCCACTCCCAGACAACACCCGATTGCTATGCTGCTGATTCCCGCCATCGACCTGAAAGATGGTCAGTGTGTACGCCTCAAACAGGGCGATATGGACCAGGCGACGATTTTTTCCGAGGAACCGGCGGCAATGGCCCGACATTGGGTCGACCGCGGCGCGCGTCGTCTGCATCTGGTCGACCTGAATGGTGCATTCGCCGGCAAGCCGAAGAACGGCGATGCGATCCGGGCGATCATCGAGGAAGTGGGCGGCGAGATTCCGGTGCAACTGGGCGGCGGCATTCGCGATCTGAACACGATCGAGCGCTATCTCGACGACGGCCTGTCGTATGTGATCATCGGCACGGCGGCGGTGAAGAACCCGGGCTTTCTGCAGGATGCGTGCACCGCGTTCGGCGGCCACATCATCGTTGGGCTCGACGCGAAGGACGGCAAGGTTGCCACCGACGGCTGGAGCAAGCTGACCGGCCACGAAGTGGCCGACCTCGCGCGCAAGTTCGAGGACTACGGCTGCGAGTCCATCATCTACACCGACATCGGCCGCGACGGCATGCTGCAAGGCATCAACATCGAAGCGACCGTGCGCCTCGCGCGCGCGGTGAAGATTCCAGTGATCGCGAGCGGCGGCCTGTCGAATCTCGCGGACATCGAATCGCTGTGCGAAGTCGAAGGCGAGGGCATCGAAGGCGTAATTTGCGGCCGCGCGATCTATTCGGGCGATCTCGACTTCGCGGCGGCGCAAACGCTCGCGGACAAGCTGCGCGAAGCGGACGACGCCTAAGCGCGTGCCGGCAGCGCGCGTCGCACGCCCCCGCACCCGGAACCTTGCCGGCTTCCTGCCGGCATTCCACTCGCGGCGCGACGCAACAGGTCGCGCCGGCACCGTGCCGCTTGCTCCGCGAGCGAGCGGCCTCATCAGCGGTATTGGCAGAATTGCACGATCATGGCTCTAGCTAAACGCATCATTCCCTGTCTCGACGTTACCGCGGGCCGCGTGGTCAAGGGCGTCAACTTCGTCGAACTGCGCGACGCCGGCGACCCTGTCGAAATCGCGCGCCGTTACGACGACCAGGGCGCCGACGAACTCACGTTCCTCGACATCACCGCGACTTCGGATCAGCGCGACCTGATTCTGCCGATCATCGAGGCGGTCGCCTCGCAGGTGTTCATTCCGCTGACGGTCGGCGGCGGCGTGCGCGCGGTCGAGGACGTGCGGCGCCTGCTCAACGCGGGGGCCGACAAGATCAGCATGAACTCGTCGGCGGTTGCGAATCCGCAACTCGTGAAAGAGGCCACCGACAAGTACGGCTCGCAGTGCATCGTCGTCGCGATCGACGCGAAGCGCGTGTCCGCCGACGGCGAGCCGCCGCGCTGGGAAGTGTTCACGCATGGCGGGCGCAAGGCGACCGGTCTCGAAGCGGTCGAATGGGCGCGCAAAATGGCCGAACTCGGCGCGGGCGAAATCCTGCTGACCAGCATGGATCGCGACGGCACCAAGAGCGGCTTCGACCTCGCGCTGACGCGCGCGGTGTCGGACGCGGTGCCGGTGCCGGTGATCGCCTCGGGCGGCGTCGGCAATCTGCAGCATCTCGCCGACGGCATCAAGGACGGCCACGCGGACGCGGTGCTCGCCGCGAGCATCTTCCACTACGGTGAACACACGGTCGGCGAGGCCAAGCGCTTCATGGCCGACCAGGGCATTTCGGTGAGGTTGTGACGTGACGAATTCTTCGGCAGTGAACTGGCTCGACAAGGTCAAGTGGGACGCGAACGGCCTCGTGCCTGTGATCGCGCAGGAAGCGTCGACGAACGACGTGCTGATGTTCGCGTGGATGAACCGCGAGGCTCTCGCGAAGACGGTCGAAACGGGCCGCGCGGTGTATTTCTCGCGCTCGCGCCAGCGCCTGTGGTTCAAGGGCGAGGAGTCCGGCCACGTGCAGCACGTGTATGAAGTGCGGCTCGATTGCGACGAAGACGTGGTGCTGCTCAAGGTGGAGCAGGTGTCGGGCATCGCGTGCCACACCGGGCGCCACTCGTGCTTTTTCCAGAAATTCGAAGGCTCGGTCGCGGATGGCGACTGGCAGGCCGTCGATCCCGTGCTGAAAGACCCCGAACACATCTACAAATGACGCAATCCACGCAAAACCCGTCGCCCGCTTCGGCTTCCACGAACGATACGCTGCTGCGTCTCGCGGCGGTCATCGACAGCCGCAAGGGCGGCGATCCGGACATTTCGTACGTGTCGCGCCTGTTTCACAAGGGCGACGACGCGGTGCTGAAGAAGATCGGCGAGGAAGCCACCGAAGTCGTGCTGGCCGCGAAAGACGCGCGTCACGGCGGCGCGCCGAAGGCGCTGGTCGGCGAGGTCGCGGACCTGTGGTTTCATTGCCTCGTGATGCTGTCGCATTTCGATCTGAGCCCGGCGGACGTGCTCGCTGAACTCGAACGCCGCGAAGGGCTGTCGGGCATCGAGGAAAAAGCGCTGCGCAAGAGCCGCGAGCGCGAGCAGAACGGCGACTGAGCGGCGATTGCGCTGCGACTGAGTGGCAATCCGGCAGTCGTGACGAGGCAGTAACCGGGCGCTTGCGCTTGAAGTCGCGGGCGCGGGCACCCATATTGCGGTAAACGCACCTTCGGAGGACGCGAGCATGGAACAGTCGCAAGGAAGCTATCCGTCGCCGGTCTATCGCAACGCCATGGAGCCTGAGCGCGAGCGCAGCCTGCGCACGCTCACGCACGTGCTGTACGCGCTGTATGCGGTGCACTGGCTCACTGGCGGGCTGACCATTCTGATTGCCGTCATCGTCAACTACATCAAGCGGCCGGACGTGGCCGGCACACCGTACGAAGCGCACTTCCAGTGGCAGATCCGCACGTTCTGGATGGGCCTCGTCGGCTATGCGATCGGCGCGTCGCTGCTGCTCGTCGTGATCGGCATTCCGGTGCTGTGGGCCGTCAGCATCTGGATGTTGTACCGTATTATCAAAGGCTGGCTGTATCTGTACGATAACAAGCCGTTCGCGAATCCACGCGGCTGGGTCTGAGCGACTTGCGGCCCGTTCATCGGGCCGGCTTTCGGGTCGGATCTTGCCGCGTGCTTCGCGCTCCAGTCATATCGCGTCAGGAATACGATGAGTCACGATCCGAATTGCCTTTTCTGCAAGATCGCCGCCGGCGAAATCCCGTCGACCAAAGTCTATGAAGACGACGAGTTCGTCGCCTTCCGCGACATCCGTCCGGCGGCCGAAACTCACGTGCTGGTCATCCCTCGCAAGCACATCGCGACGCTGTCGAACTGCACCGAAAACGATGCGCCTCTGCTTGGTAGAATGCTTGTCTTGACGGCGCGCCTCGCCGAGCAACTGGGTGTCGCCTACAGCGGCGGCGAAACGGGTTTTCGCACGGTAATCAATACCGGTCCGGGCGGCGGGCAGGAGGTGTATCACCTGCACGCGCATATTCTCGCGGGGCCGCGTCCCTGGCAGCGCATGGGCTAGGCGCGGCGGCGCGGCTTTCATGGGGTGCGCGATGCTTCGCGCTCACGGGCCGCGGCGGGTGAGGCAAAGGCGATCGGCGTGGGCGTTGTATTTGCCGCAGTGTAATAACGCCGACGCGGTCGTCTGACCAGAATGGCAGCGGTTGTGCCGCCGGGTGAATCGCAACTGCCTTGCAACCGCGAGCGCTTGCCGGGGCAAGGCGCCGGGGACAAAGCGGTACAGACGCGATGGAGACGAAGCGTTCGCGCTTCAGGTTGCGCCGCAAGGCGCACAAAATTTTCCGCATCGCGGGGCGATGCCGAAGTTAAGGAGAGTAGTCATGGGTTCGTTGAGCATTTGGCATTGGCTGATCGTGTTGCTGATCGTTGCGCTCGTGTTCGGTACGAAGAAGCTGCGCAACATCGGCAGCGATCTGGGCGGCGCGGTGAAGGGGTTCAAGGAAGGCATGAAGGACGCCGAATCGCCGGCAGACGACGCGCAGCAGCAACGCGAACTGCCGCGCAACGGCGCGGTGGACGTCGAAGCCAAGGAAAAGACGCCGCATTCGAGCGACTACCGCTAAGCCGCGGCGCTTTTGCCGTTCCCGCGTTACTGACGGACATTCCACTTCATGCTGGACCTCGGTCTAACCAAGATGGCGCTGATCGGCGTCGTCGCGCTGGTCGTCCTCGGGCCTGAGCGCCTGCCGCGTGTCGCTCGTACGGCCGGCGCGCTGTTCGGCCGCGCACAGCGGTATATCAACGACGTGAAGGCCGAGGTCACGCGCGAAATCGAGCTGGACGAACTACGGCGCATGAAAACCGAGTTCGAAAAGGCCGCGAGCAATGTCGAAAGCGCGGTTCAGGACAATCTGCGCAAGCACGAGAACGAACTGAACGAAGCGTGGAACAGCGGCACGTCGGTGTCGCCGGGCATGGCCGGCGGTGCGCTCGAAGATGCCGGCAGCAACGCTTCGGGCACCACATCGTGGCCGGTCAGCACGCCGGCCGCTGCGCCCAGGCGCAAGAACTGGCGCGTCAAGCAGAGCGCTACACCCGCCTGGTACAAGCGCGCAAGCCTGCGCCGCACGCGCGTGCAGTCGGGTGCCGCGCGCGTTGCCCGGCATACGCCCGCCAGCCTGCGTCGTCCGACGCGGTTCTTCTGATGATCAGAACGACAATCTCTAACCGAGGGCCGGTGTGAGCGACCCCCAGCAATCCCAGAGCGAAGGCGCTGAAGAGACCTTCATTTCCCACCTCGTCGAACTGCGTGACCGCATCATCCGTGCGGGCTTAGCCGTCATCGTGGTGTTCATCGGGCTCGTGTACTGGGCGCCGGACATTTTCCGGCTGCTGGCGCGGCCGCTCATGATGAACCTGCCGAAGGACGGCAAGATGATCGTCACCGACGTCACCGGCTCGTTCTTCGTGCCGATGAAAGTGACGATGCTGGTGGCGTTCGTGATCGCGCTGCCGGTCGTGCTGTACCAGATCTGGGCGTTCGTCGCGCCGGGCTTGTATCAGCACGAGAAGAAGCTGGTCGCGCCGCTGGTGGCGAGCAGCTACACGCTGTTCCTGTGCGGCATGGCGTTTGCGTACTTCGTCGTGTTTCCGACTATCTTTCGCGTGATGGCGCACTACAACGCGCCGCTCGGCGCGGAGATGACGACCGATATCGACAATTACCTGAGCTTCGTGCTGACGATGTTCATCGCGTTCGGCGTGACGTTCGAGGTGCCGATCGTCGTCGTGCTGCTCGTGCGCATGAACGTCATCACGCTGAAGAAGCTCAAGGAGATTCGCCCCTACGTGATCGTCGGCGCGTTCGTGGTGTCGGCCGTCGTGACGCCGCCGGACGTGTTCTCGCAACTGATCCTCGCGGTGCCGCTGATCGTGCTGTACGAAGCGGGCATCATCGCGGCGCGGGTGTTCGTCGGCAAGCAGCCGGCGGCGGTGACGGAGGATGCCAGTCCGCCGTCGAATTGAGCGCCGGCATGCGGCGAGCAAGCCCGGCCAGGCAAAGCAAAAGGGCAGTCCATGATGGACTGCCCTTTTGCTTTCGTACGTGCGTATCCGGCTAGCCGGCGGTCTTCGCACTACGCGCCAGCGCGAGGCGCCTGCTGGCGGCAACACACCTCGCCATACCTTACGACGCGTCCGCGAGGCTCACGCCCGGCGGCTCTCAACCCCCATCATCATCCGGCTGATCGCCGCCGTTATCGTCTTCGGCCTGCTTCGGCGGCGGCGGACGCTTGCCGATCGTCACGTCGAGGTCGATCGGATGGCCCTTGCGCACCAGATGCACTTTCGCCGACGTGCCCGGTTTGATCTGCGCGATCACGTTCAGCAGGCGCGTGGTGTCGGTGATTTCCTGGTTGTTCACGCTCATCAGGATGTCACCGGGCTTGATGCCCGCGCGATCCGCCGGGCCGCTCTTCAGCACGCCCGCGACGATCGCGCCCGACTTCTGCTCGAGCCCGAACGACTCGGCGATTTCGGGCGTGACGTCCTGCGGCTCGACGCCGATCCAGCCGCGCGTGACCGAGCCCGTCGTGATGATGCTTTCGAGCACGCTGCGCGCGGTCGACACCGGAATCGCGAAGCCGATGCCGAGCGAGCCGCCCGAGCGCGAATAGATCGCGGTATTGATGCCGAGCAGGTTGCCGTTCACGTCGACGAGCGCCCCGCCCGAGTTGCCGGGGTTGATCGCCGCGTCGGTCTGGATGAAGTTTTCGAACGTGTTGATGCCGAGGTGATTGCGCCCGAGCGCGCTGACGATGCCCATCGTCACGGTCTGGCCGACGCCGAACGGATTGCCGATCGCGAGCACGACGTCGCCGACGTGCGTCTGATCCATGCGCCCAAGCGTGATGGTGGGCAGATTGGTCAGGTTGATCTTGAGCACGGCCAGATCGGTTTCGGGATCGACGCCGATCACCTTCGCGCTGGTGGTGCGGCCGTCGGCGAGCGCGACTTCGATCTGATCGGCGCCGTCGACGACGTGCTGGTTCGTTAGAATGTAACCTTCCGAACTCACTATCACGCCTGAGCCGAGATTCGAGGCGGGCTGCTCCGGCTGCTTGCGATTGTTTTTGTCGCCGAAGAAGTAGCGGAACAGCGGGTCTTTCGCACGCGGGTCGGGTGGCAGTGAGCCATCCTTGCTGGAGAACACATTGACGACCGCGGGCATCGCTTTTTGCGCGGCATCCGCATAGGACGCCTCGGCATGGCCGCCGCCGATGCCTGGCGCCACTTCCCGCAGCGCGACGATCGGTTCGGCGAGTTGTCTGCCGAACTGCCCTTGACGCTGGAGCCACTGCGGTTTGAGGGTCGCAATGATGAACATCAGCGCCAACAGCACAGTCACCGCTTGGGCAAATAACAGCCAGAAGCGTCTAAGCATCTGAAGACTAGAGGTCTATATGGATCGGATAGAACTTGAATTGTACTTGAACAATCTCCTTGAAACCGCGCGCTTCAAGGACTATTGCCCGAACGGACTGCAGGTCGAAGGACGGCGCCGGATCAGCCGTCTCGCGACCGGCGTGACCGCCTCGGCGGCCTTCCTCGAGGCTGCGCTCGAGTGGGGCGCGGACGCCGTGCTGGTGCATCACGGCTACTTCTGGCGCAACGAGGCGCCGCAGATCACCGGCCGCAAACATGCGCGCCTGAAGCTGCTGCTCGCCAACGACCTGAACCTGTTCGCCTACCACCTGCCGCTCGACGATCACTCCGAACTCGGCAACAACGCGCAGATCGGCGAGAAGATGGGCTGGATCGGCGACGCGCGCTTCGGCGAGAACGATCTCGGCTGGCTCGCCACGCTGCCGATGCCGATCACGCTGTCGCACCTCACCGCCGAGATCGAACAGACGCTCGGCCGCGCGCCGCTCGTATTCGGCGATCCGGACATGGAGTTGCGACGCGTCGGCTGGTGCACGGGCGCCGCACAGAGCATGTTCGGCGCGGCGATCGACGCGGGCGCCGACGTCTACGTGACGGGCGAGGTATCGGAGTCGGTCATGCATGCGGCGGCGGAAAGCGGCGTCGCGTTTCTCGCGGCCGGCCACCATGCGACCGAACGTTTCGGCGTGCAGGCGGTGGGCAAGCATCTGTCCGAATCGTTCGATATCGAACACCTCTTTATCGATATCCCCAATCCGGTTTAATTGCGAATTGCATTAACAAAGTGAAAGGCCCGAATACCGTAGAAGGCACTTAAAAGGAGGTACGAAAAAGTTTGCGATCGGTACGGACAAACCCTGAGTTATCAAGGGCTTCGCATGGTTTTTGGCACTCGGCCCTTGTAAATGGCGACTCCATTCGCGCAAACTAGCGGCGGTAGAAGCGACGTGAAGGAAAAATCCAACTCAGAAGTGGGGCGTGTGATGCGAGACAAAGAAGAGGAACGCGTCGATGGCAGCCGCCGTAACTGGCTGGTAGCGACGACCGTAGCAGGCGGCATAGGAGGTGTTGCCGTTGTTGTACCCTTTGTTAGTTCGTTTGCACCATCCGAAAAGGCCAAGGCAGCGGGTGCCCCGGTCGAAGTCGATTTCAGCAGTCTCAAGCCCGGCGACATGATGACGGTCGCCTGGCGCGGCAAGCCGGTGTGGGTCATCAACCGCACGGACCGCATGCTCGCCGACGTCCAGAAAGCGGACAACATGGTGGCGGACCCTCACTCGCTGAATCCGTTCTCGATGCCGCTACCGGACTACTGCAACAACGAATTCCGTTCCCGCGCCGAGAACAAGCATCTGCTCGTCGCCGTCGCCGTGTGCACGCATCTGGGCTGCACGCCGACGCCGCGCTTCCAGGAGGGCCCGCAGCCCAATCTCCCCGACGACTGGCCAGGCGGCTTTCTGTGCCCGTGCCACGGCTCGACCTACGACATGGCCGGCCGCGTCTTCAAGAACAAACCCGCCCCGCAGAACCTCGACATCCCGCGTTTCATGTTCACGTCGGCGACGTCCCTTGTGATCGGGAAGGACGAAAAAGGAGAAGCGTAATGGCGAGCGAACACGAAGTAGAGACGACCGGGCTGGCTGGTTGGATCGACCAGCGCTTCCCGATGACTTCCACCTGGAAGAAGCACGTTTCCGAGTACTACGCGCCGAAGAACTTCAACTTCTGGTACTTCTTCGGTTCGCTTGCGTTGCTGGTGCTGGTCAACCAGATCGTCACCGGCATCTTCCTCACGATGAATTACAAGCCCGACGCGACGCTCGCGTTTTCGTCGGTCGAGTACATCATGCGCGAGGTGCCGTGGGGCTGGCTGATCCGCTACATGCACTCGACGGGCGCGTCGATGTTCTTCGTCGTCGTGTACCTGCACATGTTCCGCGGGCTCATGTACGGCTCGTACCGCAAGCCGCGCGAGCTCGTGTGGATTTTCGGCTGCATGATCTTCCTGTGCCTGATGGCCGAGGCGTTCTTCGGCTACCTGCTGCCGTGGGGCCAGATGTCGTTCTGGGGCGCGCAGGTGATCGTGAACCTGTTCTCGGCGATTCCGTTCATCGGGCCGGATCTGTCGCTGTGGATTCGCGGCGACTATGTCGTCTCCGACGTCACGCTGAACCGCTTCTTCGCGTTTCATGTGATCGCGATTCCGCTCGTGCTGGTCGGCCTCGTGATCGCGCACCTCGTGGCGCTGCACGAGGTCGGCTCGAACAACCCGGACGGCATCGAGATCAAGGCGAAGAAGGGCCCGGACGGCGTGCCGCTCGACGGCATTCCGTTCCACCCGTACTACTCGGTGCACGACTTCATGGGCGTGACGGTTTTCCTGCTGATCTTCGCGGCGATCATTTTCTTCGCGCCGGAAATGGGCGGGTACTTCCTCGAAGCGAACAACTTCATTCCCGCAAATCCGCTGCAAACGCCGCCGGAAATTGCCCCGGTGTGGTACTTCACGGCCTTTTACGCGATGCTGCGCGCCACCACGGACCCGTTCAAGATCGTGCTGATGATCGTGATCGGTCTGCTCGGCCTGCTCGCGCTCGTGCGCGCGCGCGGCAAGTGGAAGCTCGGTCTGCCGGTGCTCGCGGTGCTCGTGATTCTCGCGATGGCGTTCACCGAGTCGAAGTTCTGGGGCGTGGTGGTGATGGGCAGCGCGGTGATTTCGCTGTTCTTCCTGCCGTGGCTCGACCAGTCGCCGGTCAAGTCGATCCGCTACCGGCCGTTTTTTCACAAGGTGTTCTACGGCATCTTCGTGATCGCGTTCCTGACGCTGGGCTTCCTCGGCACGCGGCCGCCGTCGCCGGTCTCGACGCTGATCGCCCAGGTCTGCGCGCTGATCTACTTCGCGTTTTTCCTCGGCATGCCGTTCTGGACGCGGCTTGGCAAGTTCAAGCAGCCGCCGGAGCGGGTGCGGTTCAAGCCTCACTAATCGCGAGCCAGGAGAATACGAAGATGAAAAAACTGCTTTCGATGTGCGCGCTGATCGGCGCGACGCTGCTTGCGCTACTGGCCGCGCCGGCCCACGCGGACGAGAATTTCCCGCTCGACCGCGCGCCGGACAACACGAACAATTTCGCTTCTTTGCAGCGCGGCGCGCAATTGTTTGTAAACTACTGCCTGAATTGCCACAGCGCGAACCTGATGCGCTACAACCGCCTGACCGATCTCGGCATTACGCCGGCTGAAATTCAGGCGAACCTGCTGTTCACCACCGACAAGGTCGGCAACACGATGACGGTGGCGATGCGCCCGGACGACGCGAAAGCGTGGTTCGGCGCGACGCCGCCGGATCTGTCGGTGGAGGCGCGGGCGCGCGGCAAGGACTGGCTGTACACGTATCTGCGCAGCTTCTATCGCGACGATACGCGGCCGACCGGCTGGAACAATCTGGTGTATGAAAACGTGAGCATGCCTCACGTGCTATGGCAGCTTCAGGGGCAGCGCGCGGCGAAATTCGGCGATGAAACCGACGAAAAAACCGGCGAAACGGTACACAAGTTCCTCGGCTTCCAGCAACTGACTCCGGGGACGATGTCGCCGGTAGATTATGATTCTGCTGTGGCCGACCTCGTGTCGTACCTGTCATGGATGTCCGAACCGACGCAGCAAACCCGCAAGCAGCTTGGCGTGTGGGTGCTGCTGTTCCTCGGTATCCTGAGCTTTTTCGCCTGGCGACTGAACGCCGCGTACTGGAAACATATCAAATAATCACGCCGCTACACGGCGTGGGGCCGGCGCCAGGAAAAACCTGCTGAGCGGTTTTTCCGTGCGCTGGCCCTTCAGCTTTTTGAGGAAACGTAAATATGATGGTTCTGTATTCCGGCACTACTTGCCCGTTCTCCCAGCGTTGCCGGCTGGTGCTGTTCGAAAAGGGCATGGACTTCGAGATCCGCGACGTCGACCTGTTCAACAAGCCGGAAGACATCGCCGTGATGAATCCGTATGGTCAAGTGCCGATTCTCGTCGAACGGGACCTGATTCTGTACGAATCGAACATCATCAACGAGTATATTGACGAGCGCTTCCCGCACCCGCAACTGATGCCGGCCGACCCGGTGCAGCGCGCGCGCGCCCGCCTGTTCCTGCTCAACTTCGAAAAGGAGCTGTTCGTCCACGTCGGCACGCTCGAAAACGAGAAGGGCAAGGCGGCCGAGAAGAATCACGAGAAGGCGCGCCTCGCGATTCGCGATCGCCTGACGCAGCTCGCGCCGATCTTCCTGAAGAACAAGTACATGCTGGGCGAAGAGTTCTCGATGCTCGACGTGGCGATCGCGCCGCTGCTGTGGCGTCTCGATCACTACGGCATCGAGCTGTCGAAGAACGCTGCGCCGCTGATGAAGTACGCCGAGCGCATTTTCAGCCGCCCGGCTTATATCGAAGCGCTGACGCCGTCGGAAAAGGTGATGCGCCGTTGAGTTTGGCTTTGGAGCGCGGGCGCCGCATCGCTCCGATGCGCGTCCGTGCCCGCAAGAGGACTGTTGATGCAAGAGATTTCCACGAAGCCTTATCTGCTGCGCGCGCTTTACGAGTGGTGCACGGATAACGGCTACACGCCGCACATCGCGGTGCGGGTCGACAATCAGACGCGTGTGCCGCGTCAGTTCGTGCGTGACAACGAGATCGTGCTGAACATCAGCTTCGAGGCGACGAGCCAGCTGCAGATGGGCAACGAGTGGATCGAGTTCAACGCGCGCTTCTCGGGCAAGTCGCACAAGATCGAGGTGCCGGTCGCCAACATTCTCGCGATCTACGCGCGCGAAAACGGCCAGGGCATGGCATTTCCGGTCGAATCGGCGGGGGGCGAGGCGCAGGATTCGGGCGCGGACGCCGCGGACGAACCCGAAGTGCCCGCCGCGCCGCGCGCGGTCGAAACGGCGCCGGCCGATCTGGATGCCAGCACTGACAACGCCGCGGACAAGCCGCAACCGGACGACGACGGGTCGAAAGGCGGCGGCAGGGCTCGCCTTAAGATCGTGAAATGAAGTAGAATCACGGCCTCATGCCGGCTTAGCTCATCAGGTAGAGCGCTTGACTTGTAATCATGAGGTGGCGGGTTCGAGTCCTGCAGCCGGCACCATATATCCATCCGCTGACGTCCGGCGGTGACTAGAAAACCCCGTAGAACCATTGATTCTACGGGGTTTTTTGTTTTTCGGCGTCCATGGTCGTGCGCTGATTGCTGGTATCGATGATGGTATATTGGTTGGTATCGACACTCAAAATGTTGGTATCGACAAAATGCCCCTTACAGATACTGCAGTTCGTAACCTCAAGCCCGAGGCTGCGCCATACAAACGGTCTGACGGCGGCGGAATGTATCTGCACGTCACGCCGAGCGGTAGCAAATACTGGCGGCTCGCTTATCGCCTGTACGGCAAACAGAAAATCTTTGCTCTCGGCGTCTACCCGGAGGTCTCGCTAGCCGAGGCGAGGCAGATGCGCGACGAAGCTAAAAAGCTCATCAAGCAGGGGCTCGATCCGGTCATCGAGCGAAAGCAGACTGTCCGGCGCAAATCCGAGGAGCAGGCGACTACGTTCGAACTCATTGCCCGCGAGTGGCACAAGACTAAGCGATCAGCGTGGACTGAGTCCCATGCCAAAAAGATCATGAATTCGCTCGAGGCCGACATTTTTCCGAGGCTTGGTGATCGTCCAATCGGCTCGATCAGTGCCCCTGACTTGCTGATGGCGTTGCGTGTAATCGAGAAGCGTGGGGCATTGGAGATCGCGGGACGGGTCTTGCAGCGGTGCAATGCGGTCTTTCGATACGCGGTCGCGACGGGGCGGATTGCTACCAACCCGGCGGCCGAGTTGCGGGGGGCGTTGAAAACGCCGGAACGGACGCATCATGCCGCGTTGTCGCATGACGAATTGCCGGAGTTTCTGGCCAAGCTGGCTGCATACGACGGTGATCCGCAGACACGGCTGGGACTTCAACTGATGGTGCATACGTTTGTCCGTACCGGCGAACTACGTGCAGCCAGTTGGGCTGAGTTCAACCTTGAACTGGGCGAATGGCGCATTCCAGCCGAACGTATGAAGATGCGGGAAGAGCACATCGTCCCGCTGTCGAGACAGGCAATTGCTTTGCTTCGTCAGTTGCAGACCGTCGATGGTGGTTCAGATCTCGTATTTCCTTCGGCCAGCGGGCGTCGCAACAAGTGGATCAGCGAGAATACGCTGCTTTACGCGTTGTACCGAATGGGCTATCACTCGCGCGCGACTGGGCATGGATTTCGTGCCACAGCGTCGACGATTCTGAACGAAATGGGATTCCATCCAGACTGGATTGAGCGACAACTCGCTCATTCCGAGCGGAACAAAGTGCGTGCGGCGTATAACCGCGCGCTATATCTTGCCGAGCGGAGGCAGATGATGCAGGTTTGGTCCGATTATCTGGACACTGCGGCCAGCGGAAAAGAGGTCGTGCTTAGCGATTTCCGGCGAAATTGGAGCGGTAATTAGTCGATTTTGGTGTGCCTAGCCAAAGTTATTTCGCCGTTGAGGGGGTGATTTGGCCCTGATAAGATGATGATACGACTGAGAAACCGCTCAAATATCGGTTTTCAGCTCGCCGCTCGCGCCGCAGCGCACGTCTGAGCAAATCGCAGGATAGTTGCCGGATTTCGCCTCAAACTTTCCCTCTGAATCACCCGAAATCTCCGATGCCCTGTTGTCGTCATCAGGCAAGGCGTTGCTGCGCGCTCATTTTTTTGCATCTTTGGAGCGTATATGTCAGGCATTCCCACCACCGTGACCAGCACCCCTGAGAATTTCACACCAGCCTTCAAGCGGATCCAGCAGGAGGGGGAAGCGGACTGCCCCTTTGCCTGCATCGCCATGATTGCGGGCAAGACGCTCGACGAGGTGAGAGCGGTTGCCGTCGAGAGGTTCAAGTTCCCGGCACACCCGCCGCGTTGGATCACAGAGGATCTGATCTGTAGTTTGGCGGCAAACTACCAACTCGTCGCCACAGTCTATAAAGAATTTCGCTCTTTCAGCGAGTTGCCGCCGCTGGCAATCCTTCTTGTTGAATACATAGAAGAACTCGAGATGGGCCGTCACGTGCTCTACCACCGTGGTCGCGCGTCTCACGACCCGAAGGTGAACGTGCAGTACGTGATGGACCCGGCGTACTGGATCAAGCCACAGGACCACGTTCGGACGGCCCTACCGCCAACAGCTTACTTTATCGGCATCCACGCGATGCAGCAGAAAGCGGGAACTGGCAAGTAGCCGCGCATGGGCGGCAAGCCAGCGAGCTAGAACGGCGGCGGGCTACCACCCCTTCGATGGGGCGGGGCCACCGATTGCCGGCCGCGGCTCGCTGAAGTCGAGCAGCGCGGAGGGGGCCACGCCAAGCGTATGCGCCAGCACGCAGATGTTGATGAGCGCGATATTGCGCTTGCCCCGCTCGACCTCGCCTAAATACGAGCGGGCCAGGCCGCTCTCAAGGGCAAGACGCTCCTGCGACCAGCCGCGCACCTTGCGTAGCTCGATCAGGCGCTTTCCGAACTGCGCAAGGGGATCGTAATCCATCGGGGTTTCAGGTTGAAAGAACCCAAAGCGTATGGATTTGACCGGTTTCGGGACACGCCCTATGATTACCCGCGCTATGAGTGACAATTCCGGGGACTCAGGCCAAGTACGCTAGGCAACCCACGAGAAGCCGGACTTACCAGGACAGAATCGAACTATGAAGCTAGTGATCCTCTTGACGTCCGCCGCGCTACTGCTTCCGATGCTGGCGCAGGCAACGCCGCCATTCAGCGAGCGGACGGTCATGGTGGACGAGTCATCGGGGCTTTTCGGCACGAAGATCGAAACGCAGATCTATGCACCGCAAGCGGAGGGCAAGTTCCCAATGATTGTGATTAACCACGGGCACTTTCCGCTGCCTCATGCCAGAGACTTGCGGGAAGTATTCCGGGGGCAGGCACTTGAGTTTGTCAGGCGCGGATATGTCGTTGTAGTGCCGTATCGCGCGGGTTACTCTAACTCCAGCGGCGACTCGACCATAAACGATACTTGCTCGACCGCAGGAGATGGCCGGCATTGGGCCAGCGAAGTGGCCGCTGTGATCGACTATGCCCGCACGTTGCCGAACGTGGACGACAGCAAGATCGTGGTGCTTGGTCAGTCACAGGGAGGCTTCACGACTGTCGCCCTGGGTTCAATGAACGTGCCGGGCGTTCTTGGCATCGTCGACCTGGTCGGTGCAGCAAAGCAGCCACACTGCAAGGACGGATATAGCACCGCCACTTCCGCCTTTGCCGACTACGGCAAGACCACTACGATCCCGGCGCTGTTCATGTACGGCGACAACGACGATTACGGCTCCGCAGCACCAGACAACTCGGTGCCGCACGGTTATCTTAAGGCGTACAACGATGCCGGTGGGCACGCGACACTCTACGACTATGGCGAGTACGGCAAGGACTCGCACATGATGTTCCACCACAAGGACGGCGTGCCGATCTGGACACCACCAGTCGGCAGGTTCTTTGAGTCACTCGGCCTGAATTGGGACGTGAAGTATCCGATGCGCGTACCTCATGCATGGAGCCAGAAGAAATCGGAAGCCATCGCCGCTGGCGGAAATAATTTCGATAACGACAGCGACGACGAACAGTAACTACCGTAGCCTGTTTTCCTCGCAGTAATCCGGGCGTACCGAGCGCCTGTTTCTTCCCGCTGCTGCATCCTCCGTACCGAAGCCAGGGCATTGCGCCCTGGCTTTTTGCGTTTACGGAGCCGGTGTGGCGGTGAGTGTTTCCTTATCCATGGAGGATTTCATGTCTCGCAACTGCACCACATCACATTGCCCGGATCGACTGGCTGGCCTGTCTTCACGCCAACTTGCGCGGCCGCTGTTTCGACTTGGGAGGATTGTCGCGACGCGCGGCGTACTGACTCACCTTGAACACCACGGCATCGCCGCCGACCCGTATCTCAAGCGCCACGTCAGCGGCGACTGGGGCATGGTGCCGTCCGAGGACGCGCGGGCGAATTGTCTCGCGATCGAGCACGGTGCGCGCATCCTGTCGAGATACGAGATCGCGGGGACGCGCATATGGATCATCACGGAGGCGGATCGCCGCGTGACGACGCTGCTTTTCCCAGAGGAATACTGAATGGCACCGTTCCCGGTATCGCCCGCCGCAGCCTCCATGAATCTGATGCGGCGACCGCTGCGCGACTTGCTACGGCAACTGCCGTGCTTGCCCGTTACGGCATCCGGCAAGCCCGATTACGCCGAAGCCGATCCCGACCTGCTGGTGAACGTCGCTGAGTCTGCTGAGCTTGTGTTGCAGATCGTGCATGGCGGGGTTTCGGCAATCGGGCTGCTCCAGGCCAGCACGGCGCAACAGGTCGCGGGCGGCGAGGTCAGCGCCAAGCACGTGGCGGCGCTGGGCCGGCTGCTTGTCGAACTCGGCGAAATGCTGCTGCACGTCCACGGTCTGTCGATCGAATGCCGACGCTACACGGCGGATTACGTGCCCGACCGTACGAGTCGCATGGATCAGCCTGGAGTCCGCGATACATGAGGCCCATGACACCTTCCCTGAAGGCCCGCCTTCTTGATCGGCTGATGGCGCGTCGATACGGGAAGAAGCGCGTCGGCCATGAAAAATCATTGGTGCGCTGTCTGCACAAGCGTGTCAGGCGTTCTAGCTGGAATGGCAAGGCTTCCGAAGCTCGTCGTGAGCAGGAACTGTACGTTCAGTGTCGCCGGACTTTCGTCGCGTGGGCGAATCGGCACGCCGGAATGCTCGGCACGGTCACGATAGCCAGACGCACACGCACCAGTATGGAAGTGCGGTTTGGCAACCTGAACGCGCAGTTATCGTTCTCCGTTTCATTCACCGGCATCGGCGTTTGTGTCTCGGTCGGCCAGCATCAGGACCAGCTTGTCGAGTTCGACTCGGCACCGCGCTGGCGATCAGGCGGTTACGTCTGCGATTTGGTTATGCCGGAGTATGTCGTCGTCTATCCCGATCGGTTCGCTTTGTGGAGAGGCGAGGTTTTCGACTACTTCCAGCGATGGTTCATGGATGATGTACTGACGGCGACGGGCCCGATCGCCGATTGCGGCGAACGTACCGGATTCATGGCAACTGCCCCGTATCCCGAAAGGTATGTGCTGAGCCGGAATGGCCATATCCGTTTCCCGCTTTTTGTGAACACATCTGAAACTACATCAAGGGAGGGTACCCTTTGAGTGCCACTGTCGCATATTTACGAGTGTCCACCGCAGGCCAGACCGTCGAAAACCAGCGGCAGGCCATCGCCGCCGCAGGCTACAAGGTGGAAAAGGAGTTCGCCGATGCGGCGACGAGCGGGACTACCGCAGCCGACAGCCGTAGCGGCTGGATCGCGTGCTCGCAATACTTGCGCGAAGGAGACGCCCTAATTGTTTACTCGCTAGATCGTTTGGGGCGGGGTGTCTTGGATGTCATTTCGACTCTCCACTCGCTGGATACGCGGGGGATTAGATTAATTCTATTGCAGCAAAATTTCGACACGGGCACGCCTGCGGGCAAGCTGGCTCTGACCATGTTCGCGGCGTTTGCCGAGTTCGAGAACGGTATCAGGAAGGCCCGCCAGCGGGAGGGGATCGCCCGCGCGCGCATGGAGGGCGGAAAGTATCAGGGGCGTAAGCCGAAGCTCTCGGCAGAGCAGCAGGTTGAGCTAAGGTTGCGCTTCAATGCGGGAGAGAACCGCAGCCAGTTGGCGCGGGATTTCGGGATCGACCGCGTAACCGTACATAGGTACTGCACGGAGACTAGTCGTCGCAATGTTGCATGAGCCGCCCGCCCACCGATTCAGCATATGGAGAATCGCGCGACGGTTGCCGCCCCACGTACTTGAGTAAATGATACTATGCGCAAATGAATAAGCACTCATGTTAGGGGCTCGCCAGACCAGACGCTATGACCACGAAGAATTCGACCATACCCCGAGGGAAAGCCAAGGGTGGGCACCCGACTCCCGCTCAAAGAGCGACGGATGCGCCGACAAAGCGCCTGAATGTCGAAATGAGTGAGGATGAGTATTTCGCCTTAAAGCGTTTCGCCTTGGAGCAACGAAAGACGGTCAGCGAGGTTGTGCGCGAGGCCATCCATACTCAAATGAGTAAATGAAGTCCTGATACAAATGAATAGCATAGAACTCTTCGCAGGTGCCGGCGGTTTGGCTATGGGAATGGCCAGAGCAGGTTTCCATCACACGGGCCTGATCGAATGGAACCAGTACGCGTGCCAGACGATTAGAGAAAACCCACACCACTATTCCGACGTGCTCGGGAACTGGCCTCTTCACCAGTGCGATGCACGCACCGTGACATATGGTGATCTGGGCAGAGACGTCATGGTGGTATCGGGCGGTCCGCCCTGCCAACCGTTCTCGCTCGGGGGGAAACACGGCGGCTTCCTGGACGAGCGTGACATGTTCCCCGAGGCCGTGCGCTCGATTCGAGAGCTACGCCCCAAAGCATTTGTATTCGAGAACGTGAAAGGGCTTCTGCGAAGCAGTTTCTCCGAGTATTTTGAGTACATTACGCTCCAGTTGACTTATCCCGAGATGGTTCGGCAAGCGGATGAACCGTGGCTGGACCACCTCGGACGACTGGAGCGGCAACACACGTCTGGCCGCCGCAGAAAGGGAACAACGTACAACGTGGTCTTTCGCTTGTTGAATGCGGCCAACTATGGAGTTCCGCAAAAGCGCGAACGAGTATTCATCGTGGGATTCCGGAGCGACCTGAACATAGAATGGTCGTTTCCCGATGAAACACATTCCGAGGAGGCGCTGCTACACAGCCAGTGGATCACCGGCGAGTACTGGGAGCGGCACAAGGTAGCAAGGCGAAACCGACCCACGTTGTCTGCACGTCAAGCACCGCGCGTAGCGAGACTTGGGACGACAAATTCGACCGCGTTACTCGCCCCTTGGCTTACCGTGCGCGACGCGATATCCGACCTCCCCGATCCGGAGCGGTACCCGAACAGCAGGATTCCCAATCACGTATTCATTCCTGGGGCCCGGAGCTATCCGGGGCATACGGGCAGCCCTTTAGACGAACCGTCGAAGACGCTAAAGGCTGGCGACCACGGCGTGCCGGGCGGGGAAAATATGCTGGCAAGGCCGGACGGTTCGATTCGCTACTTTACCGTGCGCGAAGCTGCTCGTTTGCAGACGTTCCCAGACGACTACATATTTCATGGGTCGTGGGGCGAAACAATGCGGCAGCTTGGAAACGCCGTTCCCGTGCGACTCGCGGAGGTAGTAGCTCGCTCAGTGGCAGCCAAGCTGGATTCTTCCGGCGCATGACGAATATCGAGATAACATGGGATAATCCCGGCCGTCAACTAGCTCGGTCGGGGGTCCGCGTTGTCAGATATTCACGGTTTCAATGAATTCGAATTCGATCTTCCTTCCGCCTTGCTGAGGGATATCATTCAATTGCTGGATGGAATGCCGACGGGCGTCCTTAGCTCATCGATTACCCAGCAAATACCGGAAGTACAGGGTGTATATCAGCTCTTCTGCAACGGGGAGCTGGTCTACATCGGTAAAACCGATGCTGAAGCGGGCCTTCGCACCCGACTAACGCGCCATTCCCAGAAGATTCTGCATCGCCCATCTCTCTCTGGTAGCGTGGTCACGTTCAAGGCCGCCCAAATTCTCGTGTTCACCGCGATGGATCTGGAAACGCAATTGATCAATCACTACCGGAAAACGATGGGGGCAGTTGCTTGGAATGGCAGCGGCTTCGGCTCAAACGATCCAGGACGCAAGCGAGAAGAAACCGATAAAGCGCCCGATGGATTCGATGCGGTCCACCCAATCAACATTGACGTGCCCGGAGAGTATGTGCCCATCGGCACCGCAGCCGTTGCAACGGTACTGGGCCGCCTCAAGTCGGTTTTGCCTTATACGCTACGATATGAGACCCTGCGGGGCTCCAATGGCAGAGCAATGCGCGGGAATCCTCACGCCGACCTGACTGCAACTGGAGTGACTATCGAGGGGCCACTGCAAACAGTGCGGGGCCTGATGCGACAGATAGTTGCCGCACTTGGTCCAGATTGGCAAGCGACTGCTTTCCCCTCTCACGTAATTCTCTACAAGGAACGGAAAGCGTATACGCACGGCGTAATCCTATAACGCGTCGCTACTCCAAGAAGGCGCGGATTCGCTCGATCAACGCCTTCTCGTCCGCCAGTTCGCACTCCCAGACAACCATCGTGGCCCACCCAAGAGCACGTAGGGCTTCGAGGTTTCGCATATCACGTTGCCTGTTTCCCTCCAGCTTTTCCCCCCAGAACTCAAGCCGAGATTTGGGCAATCGAGCTAATCGGCACCCCTCATGCCGATGCCAGAAGCACCCGTGCACAAAGATAACCTTCCGGCGTCGAGAGAATACTAAATCGGGGCGTCCCGGGAGCTTCATACCGTGTAGTCGATACCGGTAGCCGGCCGCGTAGATCAACCGCCGAACCGTCATCTCTGGTCCCGTATTCTTGCCGCGTATCAGAGACATCCGCTTACTGCGTGCCGCCGGCGTCAACGTGTCAACCATATCGTCTCATACGATGGTAGCAGCTCACTACCTATGGCTTAGCGAGGCATTACGTGAGCCCTCGCTCCGAAGGCGCAAACTTATCGGCGTACCCAACCAAGTCCGCTTGCGAGGTTTGTCATTCCGTCGAACGTGTCTGTCTCTTCCGCTTCGTCGTGATCGACCGAGCGAGCATCCGGATACCGCACCAAGAAGATTGCAAGGTCGAACTGATCTGAAATGATGGTGGATTCGTCCGCTTCCAGCGATGGGTGCCAGACGCCAGGCTGTACGCGATACGACGTGTTTCCAGAATGGCGGGTTGATGCGTTGAGGCGATCGACAACCGATTGAGGGACTGGCGTGCCAGGTGCCAGATACGCTCGTGCTTTGGCTGCCGCCTTGCTCGGATAAGACCAGCAGATAAATTCATCCCTGGCTACAACCAGCATCGCGGCTTCATCGGTGATTTCGATCCACTTGAGCGCGGTGGCGGTAAAAGACGTCTCGTATCGATCCGCAACCGTGCTCAAGACATCGAGCGTCACGATTTGGCCATCGATTTGCTGGCGAAAATCTGTAGCCGGCATCAGCAAGTAGGAGGCGAAGACATTCGCTTCCTTTTCCATTTTTCTCGACACGTCGCTATCGTAGTCGAGCATATCTACCTGACCACAACGAAACTCCGCTTGTCGCTGCCTATGGCAGAGGTAGTGTCCCAACTCATGAGCGAGGGTGAAGTTGACGCGGCCTGGGACGCCAACTGTCTCGTCATACGAGATGCACCAATCCCCTTTTTTTTCACGCTTCGAAAGCATTCCGTCAATGCCCGCGACTCCGTGAGGAGCCACCAACCCCACCGGATCAGGGAAACGCTGCTTGGTCACCTCCAACGCCAGTTCTTTCACGCCGACCGGAAATGGCTGGCCTGATGCGATCCAGAGCTTCGACAGCTGGATACCCCACCCGGTCGGGGTTGTCGGTTCAGTCATCGTCGTCGATTGCTTTCAAGAATTTTTCGAGCTGAGCTCTCTTTGCCGCATCGAGTTGGCCGATTCGTCTAAAGAAAACCTCATCCGCCTCAGACTTAGTGAGCGCTTGCTTTCCTTCGTCTAGCAGGAATTCGACTGTCACGCCGAAGACCTCGGCGATACGGCGGATTTTGTCCGCAGACGGCCTTACAACCGGGCGGTTTTCCAACTCCCAGATGTAGCTCTTGCTCGATTCGGTCTTTTGGGCCAATTCGTCCAAGGTCAGCTTTAGCCGTTTCCTTTCAGCGCGAATCTTATCGCCGAGCGGGGTAGACAACGTTTTCTCCTGAGTGATTTAGTCGAATGGATGGTCCGCCATAGAACCCCTTTGGGCGGTCAGTTTACCGGCGCGAACGCTCGGCTGGCAGCATCATCACGTAAAAGTTCAGAGTAGACGCATTTTCTGTACTTGACAACAGAATTCGAGGTAGGCAAACTCCAAGTGCGCCTACACCGAACATGGAGCGTCGGCGCATCCTTCCAACTTTTTTGGGATACGTTGATGGCAACGAACTTTAAGTGTATAGCCAAGCGCATGAACGGCGGGCAAGGCCATGAGCACATCGCTCAGCTTTGGTGGGTCAAATGCGTGGACGGCAAGGAAACGAACGAACAAGGCAGCAGCACGCGCGAGCAGATGGTTCAGTTCATCGAGAGCAACGGGAACACCTCCGTATGGTGCCCGGACCGGAATCCGAAGCTCCAGGGCGCTTGGGTCCACGTCCATAGCAATGGACGCATCAAGTTCGTGCAAACCGTCGCCGATGGTCGCAAGACCGACAATCTGTTGTCTTTGCCGGATCGTTAAGGCCGAGGAGCGAATATGAGCAAGAAAATCTTCGTCGAACAACGCCCTGAAAAGGATTACGCCGTGCGCCGCCCAAACTCGCAGCGCGCGAGCGGCGTGGCGTCAACGCAGGCTGAGGCGATTGAGCTTGCGCGCAGGCTCAATCCCGACGGACCGATCCTTGTCGAGCGCGTGCGGAACACCTCGAACGGCAAACCCGATAAGTGGCGTAAGCCGTAATAGCCGCCGGATGAACCGGCAGCGCAGTCATCGTGGCGGAGGTCGTTCGCTGCACAGGTCTCCGTCACGCAAGCGCTGCCGAACCACAGGGGGCTTGCATTAAGCCAACCGCCGGTGAACTGTTAGCGCCACACGTTTAGCCATTCGCCGCCGTATTTCGGTCAAAGAGAAAAGCGTGCTTAAATTCTGGAAACGCTGTCTGTGTTGCATACGACAGCGCTAATACATCATATCAACGAGTACCGGGGTAGATGCATGCGAGTGCGGCTTGACAAAATCGTCGTCAACAACTTCAAACGGATCGAATCACTCGAAATCGATTTGCAGCCGGTGACTGCGCTGGTTGGCGGGAACACGAGCGGAAAAAGCAGCGCATTGCAGGCGGCGCAACTCGGCGTGTCGATATTGCAGGCTGCGTTGCGCGGCATCCGTGCCAACGGTACGCCCGACTTCGCAGGCACTGTCGCCAACGATGCAGTGCTATTCCGCCCGACGGAACGGTTGCTGGACTTGAGACGCGGAGACTCCGCAACGCAAAACCTCGGCTATTCAATCGCGTATCACGGCGTAGATCTTGACACGAACACAAACAAGGAAATAACGATCGAGGTCCGCCGCGGGAAAAACGCGAACATCGCCATCACCCGTACGGGGGACGACGATCTCGCTGCAGTCCTAGCGAATGGTGACCGGCCATTCTCGATATTCACTCCCGGGTTGTCCGGAATCCCGATGCGCGAGGAGTGGCGGACAAAGGGCGCGATAGACGCCGCAGTCATGCACGGAGACGCGAACCTCTATCTACGTACCGTGCTTGATCATCTTTTCACGCGTGATTTGGATGAGACAGCCAAGACTGTATGGCATCGGGAGCGCGATATCGATGCCCTTCCGGACAGCGGCTGGAAGACCTTCTCCAAGCTTCTTGATCGCTGCTACCAAGGTGCGCGCGTCATAGTGGATCATGACCAGCAACATGACCGCTATGTTAAGGTCGAAGTCGAAACGTCAGGCGCAAGGGTCACGCTCGACATGGCGTCGACTGGGATGCTCCAAGTCATTCAGATTATCGCCTACGCCTGCTTCTACGCCCCACCCCTTATCCTGCTGGACGAGCCCGACGCGCACCTGCACGCCGATAGTCAGGCGCGACTCTATGATGCGCTCAGAAGTGTCGCCTCCGAGACGCAAACCCGCATTCTGTTCGCCAGCCATTCGCCCCAACTGATCCAGCGTCTTATGTACGACCCCGACGCCTTAGTCGTATGGATGAGCGGAGGTGCGAAAGTCCCTGTCGACGATGCTCAACGACCTGCGATCCCCGTTTTAATGGCGCTCGGCGCACTATCGGCCGGTGCTGAGGCGTTTGATCCTGCCCGGCCCGTGGTGCTTATGACGGAAGACAAGCTGACGCGTCCAATTACGGTGCTCGCCAAGGCGAACGGTGCACCGGATAACCTCGCAGTCCTCTCCTACAATGGGTGCGGCAACCTTCCCGCAGCGAGACTCCTTGCAAACATGATCGCCGACATGCGGCCCGACGCTCGGATCATCTTGCATCGTGATCGAGACTTTCGGACCGAACCGGAGATGCAGTTCGAACTGTCCACTGCTGCCTCGGAACGCCAACGCAACGGCGTGACCCGCGTTACGGAAGTGTTCACGCCGTTGAACGACGTCGAACATTCGTTTGCTCAGGCTGCGCATCTGAAAGCAGCCTTCGACGATCTTGCCCCCGAGCTAATCGATGCCGCGATTACGGATGTGACCACGTTCAAGCGTGACGATCTCGTGAACGCTGCGCGCATCGCTCGCGCACAGGTTCAATCATCGCTCTATGATGTTCCGCGTAAGCGCCAGAAGCCGGAATGGGCTGCGTCAGGGATGCCAGACAATGCTCCACCGATCGGCGGATTTATTCCCGCCAATGGCCTGGTTTCTGTCTCGTTCGAACATTCGCACGGCAAGATGCTTATGACCGGTCTCCGCCCGAAAATCCACAACCTTGTAGGGGGCGGTTCGCAGGCATCGGATAACAAGGTATATACCGCGACTGACCACCTTCGCACACCCGCTTGGGAGGATGCGTTTAACCCGTAATGTCTTGGCGTTGTGGCCCAATAGCGTGCAAGAGTCCACCAAGGGTGCAAAGCCGACTGCGGTAAATAACCTCAAGGGGAAGTCTATTGTCGGCGGCGCCAGGCGGATGTACTCGTTGCATTTGGCTAAACGCTAGCGCCACGGCTGAAACTCTGACGAATCGTATGTCGAAAACTGTTGCGTAGTTCGTTAAAACCGTAGCGAAATGATGGATTGCTTCAACGCAGCACTCTGACATCGCGCCGGCGCGCGAGACCGAGCCGGGTGAGCGATGTCGAGCGCAGCACTGAACATTTGATGCCACTTGCTTATGCTGGCGGATTCTGTGCATACTTCTCGCACTTCCAGCCAGTTGTATCGGACGAGAAGCAGTTGGTGACCCACTAGCCTTTCGTGCACGGGTTTGACTGAGCTAGTCGCGAGATCACCAACGGGTTGTTTCCCACTCGGCGAACACGACCGTAGAGGACGCGCAGCGCACCCACTGCACCGGGTAACCAGCCGATTTGTCTTTAAGCTGGTGGGCCTCCCTGAAGGCCGGACGGTTGGCATTTCATTTGACCATCTTCCCTCGTCTTCGACATTCAAGACATCACTGCTTGAAGTTGAGGATGGCATCCATGACCATCGATCGTCTTATCGACCTGATCGAGCTTTGCCGACAGGTTTGTCTCAGCCGCTCCGCGGTGTACGAGCGGATGACTTCCGATCCGACCTTCCCACGCATCATCAAGTGCGGCCGAAAGACTCTCTTTTCCCAGGTCCAGGTACAAGCCTGGATTCAGGATCGTATCAAGGAGAGCGAAGCCCGGTAAATCACTCACATCACTCCCGTTTGCTGGGGCAGTGGCCCCGCGCCTCTTTCCCAGCAAAAAAATCATTACTTCGGCGTGAGCGATGTGAGTCACTTTTTTATTGTTTTCGAGTTTTAAAAAGCAAAAAAAAAGTAACAGCGGTGTCGTTCACATCGCTCACGTCCTATCAATTAGGACTGGAGATGAACAAGATTGAGGTGAAGAAAGATGCGTCCTTTCATGATGCACTGGCGGTATGCCGAGCGGTACACGGGGAGGACCAACCGTTCACGATCAAATGGATGATGCGTGGCGACGATGGGAAGAGCGTGCTCAAGGTGGAGAGCACATGGGGAACGCTCGAGGAGCAGCAGAAGTACTTTGCGGCGTCGAGGGCCGACGGCTGGGAAGCATTCATGCTTGTTGGAATGACCAATGGTGAGGGTTTCTCCAAAAGTTGTGTGACAGGCTCGTGGGCTGGCGCGGTCGATCTTGATTACGACGTGGATCCTTCATGCTGGCAGAGATCGCTGTTTGGACCGTCGATCGTGGTGAATACGTCGGTCGGTCGCCAGCACGCGACCTGGATTTTTAAGGAGCAGGTAGACAACGAGACGTTCAACAGGATGGTCGTCGCGCTTGCACACCGCTTTGAGGGCGATGTTTGCTTTGCAAATGTGGCGCAGGCGATACGTCTGCCAGGCTTCATCAATCGCAAACATGGAACCGAGGTCAAGCTGTTGCGGTGTGAGCCGGAGCGTTGTTATGACCTTGCCGGACTGGCCACCGCGTTCGACGTTGATCTGATCGCCGCGTCATTGCAGGCGCGAATTCCGGTGACACGCTCATTGGGCGTGAAGGTCGCGACCGATGAGGATAAGCGCCAGCGCCTCGCGGATCTGCGCGAAGCCTTGCAGTACATCGACCCGGTGCCGTATGACACGTGGATCAAGGTGCTGGGCTCCGCATCGTCCCTTGGCCCCGACGGATTCAGCGTAGTGAACGAATGGTCGCGTCGTGCAAGCAACTATGATGAGGAGCGCATGCAGATCGCGTGGAAATCCTTCGATGCGGGATCGTCGGCGTCGCCGAAATCGATTTTTTTCCTCGCAATGGCGCGTGGCTGGTCAAACCCTGGCTTTCGTAGGCACGTGGCAGTGGGTCCAAAGGAAGTGATGGGCGAGCGTTACCTCGGCCGCCTGCTGGCTAGCAAAATGTACCCGGACATCGCCGTCGTGCGCCGGGGACACGGTGAAAAACAAACGCTGCAAGCATTGCGATGGGTCGGCGACCACTATGAAGCGCTGGATTCGTTTGCGTTCAGAACGACCGTCGAAACGTACTGCCATCGCTTGGTCCAGCAGGCGCACGGCACCGATAGCAACCTAGCGATGGTGACTGCCGTCTCGAAGCATTCGGGAGATGGTCGAATGCTTGATTTGCTGGGCCGTGCCGCACTTGAGTTCATGCTTGATGCGTCCGACGTATTGCAGGCCACGAGCTATCCGTACTTTCCCGTCGCGAACGGTGTGCTGAACCTGATCAGCGGCGAGCTTATTCCTGCGCGCTTCAAACCAATTGCACCCCACAACAGGGCGCTTACTTTCGATCGCGAAGCGCGTGCTCCGAGGTTTGAGTCGTTTCTTGACGAGATATTCGAGGGCGATCGCAATCTGATCAGATTCTTCCTGCGTTTGTGCGGTCGCATGCTGTTAGGCAAGCCGAAGGAGCATCTTTTTGTGATCTTCCTTGGCGGGGGACGCAATGGGAAATCGGTCGCGGTTGAGGTGCTGAATGCGATCTTCGGAAGTTTGGCCAGCACTCTTGCTGTTTCTGCGCTCATGGTGCAAGGCACAATGAACGATGGACCAACGCCATCCATTGTGAAACTGGAGGGAAAACGGTTCGTAACCGTGAACGAACCGAACAAAAAGCACAAGCTCAACGGCGGACTGGTTAAGCAGTTGACGGGTGGGGATCGAGTAGCGGCGAGGGGACTCTATGCCGAGGATGTCGAGTTCATGCCCATATTTACGTTGGTCATGATCGCAAACGAGATGCCGGGGATCAACGCGGACGATGCAGCGCTGTGGCGTCGCATCACGGTCGTGCCGTTCACGCGAACATTCTCGGACAATGAAATCGATCCGGATCTGAAGGAGACGCTGCTGCTCCAGTTGCCGGGAATCCTCAACCTGTTTCTAGATGGGTTGCGCGACTACCTTGAGAACGGCTTGCAGCCGCCGGAGAAGGTGCGGCGGGCAGGTAGTGAGCAGCGTCTACGCGCGGACAGTTTTGAGGTGTGGCGCGAGGAGCGCACGATGGCAGACGACGTGCAATCGCAGCACAAATCGCTCCTCAACGACTACTTTGCTTGGATCGCAGCAAACCCAGGCTATGAAAAGCTGGGTTCTCGCGAATTTGGAGTGAAACTCGCGGCCGTCTATCAGCGAGTGGATGAGCGGCATTACGTGTTTTACAAAGGTGTCCGCTTGAAAGATATATCCGGCGCGAGCTAGTATGTACGCTGGTGGGCGGAGCCATGCAGCGATTGGCTCAGTCCGCCGTCGTACGCCCGAAGCCAGCAGATTTGTTGGTATCAGTGTTGGTACTTTTGAGATTGAAATCGCTGGAAGCCGCTTGTGGCAATGGCTTTGGCGCAGGGTTCGATTGCTGCAGCCGCACCAAGTTGCGTTACCCGCATTACCCTCAAAACCCCGCGAGATACTGTCTCCCGGGGTTTTTCTTTTGCCGCCGCGCTCAATCAAAGCTCCCTTGAATCGACTCGACTTCGCCGCAGCCCATTCTCAGCGTCGAGTCGAGCCCGGCACGTCATCCAGTGCGCGGCGGTCGAGACAACAATCGAATCAACATTCCGCACCCGTCTGACGGCGGTGGCGCGTCCAATCGCATCATCGGGACAGAAACTCGCGGATCGCATCGGCGATTTCGCTCGCGTGCGTTTCGAGCGCGAAGTGACCGGTGTCGAAGAATCGCACCACCGCGTCCGGAATATCGCGCCGGAACGCCTCGGCACCCGCCGGCAGGAAGAACGGATCGTGCTTGCCCCACACCGCCAGCAACGGCGGCCGATGGGTACGGAAATAGTCCTGAAACGCGGGGTATAACGCGACGTTGTTGCGATAGTCGCGGAACAGGTCGAGCTGGACCTCGTCCGCGCCGGGGCGGCTCAGGTAGAAGCTGTCGAGCGAATAGCCGTCCGGAGACACGCTCGCCGTATCCGGCACGCCATGCGTGTATTGCCAGACGGTCGCTTCATGCGCGAGCAGCGCGCGCAGTGCCTCGCGATTGGCCGGCGACGCGTCCTTCCAGTACGAGCGAATCGGATTCCAGCCGTCGCTGAGTCCTTCTTCGTAAGCGTTGCCGTTCTGCGAAATGATCGCGGTGATCCGCTCGGGATGCCTGAGCGCGAGCCGGAAGCCGGTTGGTGCGCCGTAGTCGAATACGTACACGGCAAAGCGGTCGAAGCCGACGACCTCGGTGAAACGTTCGATCACCTCGGCGATGTGGTCGAACGTATAGGCGAAGGTGTCGCGCGCCGGCATGTCCGACTGTCCGAATCCGGGCAGATCGGGCGCGACGATATGGAAACGGTCGGCGAGCTTCGGAATCAGGTCGCGAAACATATGGCTCGAACTCGGAAAACCATGCAGCAGCAATAGCTTTGGAGCGTGCCGGGCTCCGGCTTCACGATAGAACACCTTGAAACCGTCGACGTTGGCGTGGCGATAGCGGATAGCGGTCATGACTTCTCTCCATGCGGACAGTGGGACACAGCGTGGCGGATCGGAACAGGCTGAACACGATTCGAGGCAGGGCTCGTTCTCCGAACGGAAGAAACGTCTGTCTGCCGCATCAACATGCAGCACCAAAGTAACCTGTTAAATTTGTTTTTAGAGGTTACTAATCGGGTGTGTAACTTGTCAAGGCGATTTTTAGTGGTTACGATGGTAGACATCGAAACTACCTGTCTTCACGCGAGAGATGGACTACCGTCAGATTCCTGCGATGTTCGTGGCCGACGCGCCGGGCCTCGATTTCCTGAACTCGGTCGCGACTCCTGGGGATGAGGAAGTCGACTGGATCAGCGACGGCGAAGGGCTGCTGGCCTGGCTCGAGCAGGCGCGAATGATGCCGCCCGAGGCGCAGGCGGCATTGCGCGCGCAATTCGCATCGCACGAATTCGATGTGGTCGCCGGGCAGGCGCGAGCGTTACGCGAGTGGTTCAGGCGCTTCGTCAGCGAGAACAAAGGGCGGCCGCTGGCTGCCGCCGATCTCGTCGGGCTCGAGCCCTTGAATCAGCTTCTCGGGCGGGACGAGCGATATGGCGAAGTCGTGCCCGGCGTAGATGCCGCGTTGGAATTTCGCGAGAGCCGCCGCTGGAAATCGCCCGAATCTTTGTTGATGCCGATTGCGCAGGCATTGGCGCAGCTCGTGTGCAACGAGGATTTCACGCAGGTGAAAGCGTGCGAAGGTCCTCGTTGCACGCTGCTGTTTGTCGATCACACACGCGGACATGCCCGGCGGTGGTGCAGCATGGCGGTTTGCGGCAATCGCGCGAAAGTTGCCGCACATCGGAAGCGGCTCAAGAAGCCGGACGACGAAGGCGGCGATTGACGCTGCGTCGGCGGGCTGGCTGAAGTTGGCCGTGATGTCGCGCGATGCGTTGAGTTGAGCGGAGTCGAGCCGTTCGACGCTTCGTGCCACCGGCCGCGTTTCTGGCGCGCTGAATTTCGGCGGTATCTGCAACCCCGTAGAACCCAATGGTTTACGGGGTTTTTGTTGCGTGTCCCGCGCTTCTCGGGAACTCGCTCTCATCACGCTAACTTTTGTTTGTTGTTATCGTATGTCTTACATCATGATGTGTGGTGTACTCACGCACATAGCCCAATTTCCGTCATAAAACGAAAAATTTCCCGACAGAAATAAGCAAATTCGCTGCCTTTCCTATTCAGGTAAACCTCGATTATTTGTATGTCGTCTTACAAGATAGGATTGAAATATCCGCGTTCGCAGGCGCTGCGGCACGTGTCGGGCACACCATATAAGTGACAGGAGACTAGAGCTTCATGACAAAAAAAGTAGACGCATCATGCAACGACGCGCTGCAGGAGCGCCCGCAATCGCCGGCTCGCCGCAGCTTTCTCGCGTTCGCCGGCGCCACGGCCGGGGCCGGGCTGATTGCCGGCTTGCCCGGCTGCGGCAGTTCCGACTCGCCTTCCGCCAGCAACGGCGGCAGCACCACGCCGCCCGCCACCACCCCGCCGCCGACCGCTGCAGCCGATCCGATCTGGGGGCCGAGCGGCGAAGCCACGGCGATCATCAACAAGCTCGCCAACATCACACCGTCGATGTTCGCGTCGACCGATTTTCAGGTGACGAGCTACGGCGCGCAGCCGCTGCCCGCGGCGGCCCTGATCCTGTCGACCGCGTGGCCGGGCGGCCCGATTCCCTGGGTGACCGGCGGCTCGGAGCAGACCGCGCATCCGACGAGCGACCTGCAAAGCCCCGGCTCGAACATCATGGTGCCGTGCGACTACACAGACTCGGCCTACGATGCGTGCTCCGCGTTCAACGCCGCGATCCGCGCCGCGAACCAGGCCGGCGGCGGCCGCGTGGTCGTGCCGGCCGGCAACTGGTATTGCGGCGGCCCGATCGTGCTGCTGAGCAACGTGAATTTCCACCTCACCGCGGGCTGCACGATCTATTTCAGCCCGAACCCGGCCGATTACGCGAAGAACGGCCCGTATCCGACCGCAAACGGCAACCTGTACTGGACGCGCTGGCAGGCCAACGACTGCCTGAACTTCGGCTCGCCGATCTACGCGTATCAGCAGAAGAACATCGCCGTGACCGCCGACGACAACAGCTGCGTGCTCAACGGCCAGGCCATGACGCCGATCCAGCTCAGCACCCAGCCGCCGACTTCGTGCTGGTGGACGTTCAAGGGATCGAGCAGCACCTACGGCTGCACCAGCTCGACCACGACGACGCAGGCCTACGCGAATCCGAACAACGTCGCGCTGACGAGCCTGCCCTCGTCGCAGATCACGAATCCGAAGGCCAACGTGTCGTTCACGAACCAGGACGGCACCACCACGACGCTGATGACGCTGCTCACCGGCACCGGCTGGAATCAGGATCAGAACTATCTGCCCGCGCTGTCCGAGCTCGGCGTGCCGGTGCTGAACCGCGTGTTCGGCAACGGCCACTATCTGCGTCCGTGCATGATCGAGTTTATCGGCTGCACCAACGTGCTGCTGCAGAACTACCACACGCAGAACACGCCGTTCTGGCAGCACCATCCGACCGCCTGCTCGAACGTCGTGATCGACGGCGTGTTCGCCGACAGCGTCGGCCCGAACAACGACGGCTTCGATCCGGACGCGTGCAACACCGTGCTCGTGCAGAACGTCCAGTTCAATACCGGCGACGACTGCATCGCGATCAAGTCCGGCAAGTGCCTCGACACCGAGTACGGTCCGATGCAGAACATCGTGGTCCAGAACTGCACGATGCAAAGCGGCCACGGCGGTCTCACGATCGGCAGCGAAATGAGCGCGGGCGTGGAAAACGTCTACGCGCGCAATCTGACGATGCAGAACGAGAACTGGGCCAGCAATCCGCTCAACATCGCGCTGCGCTTCAAGACCAACATGAACCGCGGCGGCTTCATCAACAACGTGTGGATCAACGGCGTGACGCTGCCCAACGGCGTGAACCTCGCGGGCAAGTTCGGCGGCGGCGCGCTCGGCTCGGCTTTCCCGGGTTCGGTGCCGGGCACGGGCACGGTCGGCCTCGCGGCGAACCCGTCGACGGGGCAGGGCGGCCTCATCACGTTCGACTGCGACTACAGCGCGTCGGGCGATGCGGTGCGCTGGAATCCGGCGACGATCAACAACGTCAACATCTCGAACGTGACCGCGACCGACGTGTCGGGCAGCGTAACGTACGCGATGACGTCGGGCTTCACCGCCGGCGCGAATTCGTGCTTCCAGGCGATCGTCGCGCAGGGTCCGGTGGCCGCCGACTACAACGGTCCGCTGCCGGTGCCGACCGTCACGCCGATCACAGGCGTGACGATCACGAACTGCAACCTCGGTACGCCGGTGTGCGTCGGACCGGCATCGTCGACGGTGCCGGGACCGGTTTTCGTCGCCAACACGAACGGCATCACGCTGAACAACGTGGTGATCGCGGGTACGGCCTACAACTCGGTGCTGACCGGTTGATGCGGCCCGGCACCGGCGGGCGGGGCCCGCTGGTGCCTGATTTCGCGTGGCTGGCTCGAACCGTGAGAAAAAAGAATGCCATAGATGTTTTGACGGCGTTTTTTGTTTTTCTGAGAAAATATTCAATGAAATATCGTGGTGAATGAGAATTTTATGGTGGCTTTGCATGGATGGAGAGTATTCTATGCCACTTCGAAATAGAGATATCTCTTTCACCTTGTCGATTGTGGACTTTTTAGTCTATTTTCCGTGCTAACCGCACTACGGAACTCACCTTAACCTCTGCACCGGTACGCCCCGTACACCTCGCTCCACCGGTCCACGCACCACCGGTACGGTACTATTCGGGCGTCGCCCGGTATGGCCCGCGGACGTTCCGGCTCGCAGCAGCGGGCAACGGCTCCGGCGACGCACCATCGACCCCACCCGATCTCATGACCAGCGCCGCAACTCCCGCAACTATCACCTGGCCCGAAGCCGACGGCCCGCGCACCGCGCGTTGGCGTTCCGAGGCGGCCGTGCCGCCGCCGAAGCGCGTCGTCGTCGCCGATGACCGCACCACCGCCGACTCGGCCTACCGGCTCGCCTGCGAAGGCTCGGCCCTGCTGTGGCGCGGCGACTTCCAGAACGCGCGCCAATTGCTGCAAGCCGTTACGCGCCGGCTCGAACGCAAGCCGCGCAAGCAGGGCGCGACGCCGCTCGATGCGTTCAATCTGCATCGGCAGGCACAGTCGCAACGCGCACGCACGCTCGGCATGATCCTGATTCCGCTCGACGCCGATTACGGCATTTCGCTGCGCCGCGCGCCGGACGTGCGGCAGGCGTGCGAGGAAGCCTACGGGCTAGCCGTTGATGAAGCCTCGGTCGTGTCACTGCGCGAACTGCTCGGTCTGATCGGCGCGCACGAATGGCGCAAGAAGGGCGTGGAGATTCCCGCGCTCGGCGAGCGCATCCATCCGCACTACGGCGTGTTTTCACCGGTGCGCGGCGAATACGTGGATCTCGTCGCGCGCGCGCCGCTGCCCGCGCTCGACAAAGCCTTCGACATCGGCACTGGCACGGGCGTGCTGGCCGCGCTGCTCGCCAAACGCGGCGTGCAGAAAATCGTCGCGACCGATCAGGACCCGCGCGCGCTCGCGTGCGCGAGCGAAAACCTCGCGCGTCTCGGTTACGCGCAGCAGGTCGAGATCGTGCAGACGGATCTGTTTCCGCAAGGGCAGGTACCACTCGTCGTCTGCAATCCGCCGTGGGTGCCGGCGCGGCCCGCATCGCCGCTCGAATACGCGGTCTACGATCCGGACAGCCGCATGCTGCTCGGTTTCCTCAACGGTCTCGCGGATCATCTGTCGCCGGGCGGCGAAGGCTGGCTGATCATTTCCGATTTCGCCGAGCATCTCGGTCTGCGCTCGCGCGAATGGCTGTTGGCCGCCATCGACAACGCGGGGCTCAGCGTCGCGGGGCGCGAGGATATTCGTCCGCGGCATCCGAAGGCGAGCGACAGGAACGATCCGCTCCATGCGGCACGGGCGGCCGAGGTGACTTCGTTGTGGCGGCTTAAGGTGCGGTGAAGGAAAACGGCGTGAGGGGCGCTGTATCCTTGCCACTCGATTTGCCACTTGATTTGCGCCCCGGTCCGCACCCCAATCACAATCCGCGCCTCACACCGAAGCCGCGCGCGCTTCCAGGTACGCGCACGCGCCCCGACCCGCCACGAGCCCGCTCGCGAAGCACGCCGTCAGCAGATATCCGCCGGTCGGCGCTTCCCAGTCGAGCATTTCGCCGGCGCAGAACGCGCCGGGCATCTGCCCGATCATCAGATTGCCGTCGAGCGCTTCGAACGGAATGCCGCCGGCGGTGCTGATCGCTTCCTCGATCGGCCGCGTCCGTACGAGCCGTACCGGCAGCGCCTTGATCGCCTGCGCGAGAGCGGTGGCGTCGGTGAAGGCTTCCTTTGGCAGAATTTCGTGCAGCAGCGCCAGTTTGACCCCGCCAATCCCGATCCGGCCATGCAGATGGCTCGCAATCGAACGCGAGCCGCGCGGGCGCGTCACTTCCGCGACGACTCGCTCGAGAGGCAAGCCTGGCGCGAGATCCAGCGAAATCGTGACGTCGCCGTCGGCCAGAATCCGCTCGCGGATCGGCGCCGACAACGCGTAAATCAGGCTCCCTTCGAGGCCCGTTTCAGTCAGAAGTGCTTCACCTTGTCGATTGTGGACTTTTTTGTCTAAATCGGTGAGTGTGATCGCGATGGGCTTGAGCGGCTGACCCGCGAAACGCTCGCGCAGATAAGGGCTCCAGTCCGCGTCGAAGCCGCAGTTCGCGGGGCGCAGCGGCGTCACCGGTATGTCGCGCGCGGCCATCAGCGGCACCCATGCGGCGTCGGAGCCGAGGCGCGGCCAGCTCGCGCCACCGAGCGCGAACACCACGGCGTCGCAGCTGACGGTCTGTTCGCCGCCCAGTGTGTCGAACCGAAGCGTGTGAGCCGCGGTGTCGCCGGAAGTCGTGGCCCAACCGCTCCATTGATGACGCATATGAAACTGCACACCCGCTTCGCGTAGCCGATGCAGCCACGCGCGCAGCATCGGCGCGGCCTTCATGTCGGACGGGAAGACTCGCCCCGAACTGCCGACGAACGTCTCGACGCCCAACTCGTGCAGCCACACGCGCAGCGCATCGGGGCCGAACGCGTCGAGGAGCGGCTCGATCTGCGCGCGGCGTGCGCCGTAGCGTCCAAGAAACGGTTCGAGCGGTTCCGAATGCGTGATGTTCATGCCGCCTTTGCCCGCCATCAGAAACTTGCGGCCGACCGACGGCATCGCGTCATACACGTGGACTTGCACGCCGCGCCGGGCAAGCGTCTCGGCGGCCATCAGGCCGGCGGGGCCGCCGCCGATCACGGCGACGCAGGGGGAATCGAGCGAGGATGGCATGCGGTTCTGCGGATAAGCGGGGCTGGCAGCGCCGGGTTCGCGGAACGAGCGGACCGCAGCGCGAAGGGCGTCATTGTCACATCGCACGCAGCAGGGAGCAAACGCGGCCGGGTACCGATACCGGCACAGACACGACGTTCGGCGCGGTGCGGATGGGCCGGAAAATACCGGATTCCGTCGCCCCCGGCGTTGCTGTGCATGGCGTTCGCCGCATCGCTGCCGACCCTCGCGACCTATACTTTTCAAACACCTTCCATCGGACGCCGTTCGCGTCGTTCCCCCGCCGATCACCGCGTTGATCCCCTCGCTTTGCTGCGCCGTGTCGCCCGCCGACGACATGCCCGCCGTCGCCATGCGCGGCAGCGCCATCGCGTCAGATGGCAGCCGACGCGCTTCGCGCGTTCAATCGATGGAAGGGCCGATCGTCTCTATCAAGGAGATTGCCATGAGCCGCCAATACATCGACTGTCGCGAGTTTCCGAGCGAAATGCATTGCACCGTTGCGTTGTCCGCCGACAGCGAGAGCGAATTGCTCGAAGCTGCCGTCCAGCACGCGGTCTCGGTTCACAAACATGCGGATTCGCCGGAACTGCGCACGCAGCTCAAAACGCTATTTCATGAGGGAACGCCGCCGCTCGAAGCGCCGCAGGCGTGAATGGAAGGCAGCGTCGCGAGCGACTCAAAAGAGCAGAGGCCTTGCATCGCGAGCGGCGTCCAGCCGCTCGCGCATTGTCATGGCGGATCGTCGTATATGGGGGTTCATTACGCAATGCCAGGCATCCG
Source organism: Paraburkholderia sp. Ac-20336 (assembly GCF_017105025.1). Classification (NCBI taxonomy): domain Bacteria; kingdom Pseudomonadati; phylum Pseudomonadota; class Betaproteobacteria; order Burkholderiales; family Burkholderiaceae; genus Paraburkholderia; species Paraburkholderia sp. Ac-20336. The sequence continues at coordinate 52,447 of NZ_JAAGPS010000017.1, forward strand.
GCGATTCGCGCCGCGCTCCCGAACTGCTAGCCGGGGTAGGCTTCGTCCACTTTCAGCCCCGCGAGCTTGAAGATGACGCGCAGCGTTTGCGGCTTGATGTCGCGCCGCGACGCCAGCGTAGTCATCACGAAGTCGAGTACTTTCGCGTACTTGAGCATCGTGAGGCACGTTTCGAGATCGACGCTGCCGTCGCGCATGATTTCCGCGAGCCGCAGCATTTCGGTGGAGATGTCTCGCGCCATCTCCAGTTCGAGCTGCTGTTTCTCCGACCAGGCTGGCGTCGTGGTGAGCTTTGCCAGCATTTCCTGAAACTTCTGTTCAACGTTGCCGTTGGGTACCGTATCCATTGCTGCCTCATCTATCATCCGAGCACACGTCCGGTTGCGATCCGGACGTGCCGCTGGTTACGTAACGTTCGGTCCGTGTTCCGGGACCGTCCTCCCCACATGCTTTCGGTTCGCGTGTCCGGCGTTGCGCCTGCAGCGTCCTGTTTCTGGCGACACGGCTTGGACCCGGGAGCCCGGCCGGCGCATAAGCTGTCTTCAGGCCATTCCCGCGACGCCTCCGCGCGTCGCTTTCCGAGCAGGAAGTGTTCCAGGTTGATGGCATGCCTTGCATGATTCGTACGGCTTCCTCGCGGGGAGCGTCGCACTTTGGGTAAACTGGCAGCAACTTTTCTCTTTTTCCGTCATCTGTCGCACGTTCGCGTTGTAATTGATGCCGGCTTACACGATGTCAGGTAAATCTCACGAAATCCGTCCTAACCAGTCCGTCGAACTCCTGAAGGAACTCCATATCCTCACGCGCGACGGCAAGATGAATCAGGACAGCCGCCGCAAGCTGAAGCAGGTCTACCACCTGTTCCAGTTCATCGAGCCGTTGCTCAAAGACCTCAAGAGCGCACAAGACGGCCTGACCCTCGTCGATCACGGCGCGGGCAAGTCCTACCTCGGTTTTATTCTGTACGACCTTTTTTTCAAGGAGTTTCAGGACACCGCAGGTGGGGCTTCGCACATTTACGGCATCGAAACGCGCGAAGAACTCGTTACGAAGTCCGAAGAGTTGGCCGCGCGGCTCGGCTTCAAGGGGATGTCGTTCCTGAATCTGTCGGTGGCGGAGTCGATCACGTCGACGCGTCTGCCCGCGCAGGTCGACATCGTGACGGCGCTGCATGCGTGCAATACCGCGACCGATGATGCGATCCGCTTCGCGCTCGAAAAGCACGCGAAGTACATCGTCGTCGTGCCGTGTTGTCAGGCTGAAGTGGCCGGCGTGTTGCGGCAGAACAAGGGACGGTCGCTGAAGAACGCGTTGACGGAAATCTGGCGACATCCGCTGCATACGCGCGAATTCGGCAGCCAGATCACCAATGTGCTGCGCTGTCTGCAACTCGAGGCGCACGGGTATCAGGTCAGCGTGACCGAGCTGGTCGGCTGGGAACACTCGATGAAAAACGAGCTGATCGTCGCGCACTACAAGGATCTGCCGCGGCGCCGGCCGGCCGAACGGCTGACCGAGGTGATGGACACGCTCGGGCTCGAGGCGTTGAAAGAGCGGTTCTTTTTGCCGGCTTGAAGTCTTTGCTTGACGTCTCTTTGAGTTCGTCGGTTTGGTGGGCAGGCGGTTTGGCGCACGGCGTGAATAGCCGTTAGCGTGGCGCGCTTTACCGCTTCACCGTTTCATCAACGCATTCCAGCCCGAGAGACCGATGCGCCGCAGCGTGTCCTGATTGCGCTCGTAGATCTCTTCCGCCTCGGGGAACGCTGCCACGGCCCGATCGATGCTGTCTTCGCGCAGCAGATGCAGGATCGGATAGGGCGCCCGGTTCGTGTAATTCTCGATGTCGTCGGGCTCGCTGTCTTCGAACTGGTAATACGGATGAAAGCTCGCGATCTGGATGATCCCTTCGAGTCGCAACTGTTTGATGAGCCGGTCCGCGAAGTAGAGGCCATCGTTGAAGTCGAGGAAATCGCCGAGTGCGCGCGGCAGGATCAGCAGCGTGGTGTCGACGGCATTCGGATCGGCATCGACGAGTGCCTGAAGCTCGGCTTCGAGATCGGCCAGCACCGCTTCCATGTCTTCGGCGTCGCTGACCGCGTAGCGAATCTGCCCTTTCACATGCACGGCTTTGGCGAATGGGCACAGGTTGAGCCCGATCACGGCCTCGGTCAGCCAGTGGCGGGTTGCGGCGATAACGGTGTCGTGAGATTCGGCGGGCAACGGCATGGGACGGACGAGGCGGGTAAAAGGGCTATTCTAGCGGCGTGGATCGGCGCCAACCCGGCGCGCTTGCGGCCCACCGCACGCTGCGGCGATCAACTGCGCGGCAACCTTCGGCGCGGCCAGAATCGGCCCGCATCCTGGCCCGTACGTCTGACTCGCCGCATACACGCCCTCGATCAGCAAGCCGAGCGCATTCGCGAGCGCGGCCGGATCGTCCGCGCCGGCCGCCGTCGACAGGTCGAGCAGACGCGCCATCAGACGCCCCTTGTTGCGGAACACGAACTGCCGCGCCGGATGCCCGGTATCCGCGAATTCCACCGAGACGTTCACGAACGGACAGCCGCGATAGTTCTCGACGGATGCGCGCACCGAGAGATCGTCGAAATACTGCTGAAGCTGCTTTGCCGGTTCGCCCGGATGTTTGGCGAAGCTTTTTTCCACGTAGCCGAAGAACTGCTCGTCCTTCTGTTCGAGATAGGCCATCACGAGCTCGTCTTTCGACGAAAACTGCCGGTACAGACTCATCTTGTTCACGCCGGCATGCTCGACCACCGCATCGACGCCGACCGTGCGCACGCCTTCGCGATAGAACAGTTCGCTCGCGGCGCGCAACAGATTGCGCTGCGCCTGCGGCCCGGCCGTCGGCACGCCGCGCGCGCGCCGTGCCGGAGAAGGCTTGGGAGTTTCGCTATCGGACATGGATGGATACCTGCTGAAATTGACGCCTTGACATGTTACCGATCGGTAACTAAGATCGCAACACTATTGTGACCGCTCTGTCACAAGTTCCTTTGCCGAAGCCGTAACGATACGCGCGGCGCTGCTGCACGGCGCGCGTCGACTGGAGAACCGATGAACTGGGCTGCGAGACTGATAGGCGGGCGTTTCCACTACGGGTGGCTGACCGTCGCCGTGGTGTTTCTGGTGCTGCTCGCCGCGGCGGGCACGCGCGCCACGCCGAGCGTGATGATGGTGCCGCTCGAACACCAATTCGGCTGGAGCCGCGCGACGATTTCGCTGGCGATCTCCGTGAACATTGCGCTGTACGGCCTGATGGGGCCGTTCGCGGCGGCCGCGATGCAGCGCTTCGGCGTGCGTCCCACGCTGCTGACCGCGCTCGCCACGATGGCGGCGGGCGTGGCGCTGTCGTCGCTGATGGCGCACCCGTGGCAGATGGTGCTGATCTGGGGCGTGATGGTCGGCGGCTCGACCGGCGTGGCGGCGCTATCGTTGTCGGCGACCGTCGTGACGCGCTGGTTCACGACGCGCCGCGGTCTCGTGATGGGTATCCTGACGGCCAGTTCGGCCACGGGCCAGCTCGTGTTCCTGCCGATGCTCGCGGCGATCGCCGAGCACTACGGCTGGCGCCAGGTCGTGTGGGTCGTGGCGCTCGCGGCCGGCATCGTGATTCCGCTCGTCGCGTTCCTGCTGCCCGAGCATCCGGAAGACATGAAACTGCGCCCGTACGGCGAGCCGCACGATGCGCCGCTCGCCAAGACCGTCACGAAGCAGAATCCGCTGGCGATCGCATTCGGCACGCTCGCGTCGGCGAGCCGGACGCGCGATTTCTGGCTGCTGTTCTTCAGCTTTTTTATTTGCGGCGCGAGCACCAATGGCTATGTCGGCACCCATCTGATCGCGATGTGCGGCGACTACGGCATGACCGAGGTGCAGGGCGCGTCGCTGCTCGCTGCGATGGGCGTGTTCGATCTGTTCGGCACGACGCTGTCGGGCTGGCTGTCGGACCGTTTCAATAGCCGCGTGCTGCTGTTCTGGTACTACGGCCTGCGCGGTTTGTCGCTGATGTATCTGCCGCACGCGTTCGGTATCGACTTCTTCGGTTTGCCGCTGTTCGCGGTGTTCTACGGCCTCGACTGGATTGCCACGGTGCCGCCTACCGTGCGTCTTGCCACCGACGTCTACGGCAAGGAATCGGCGCCGATCGTGTTTGGCTGGGTGGTGGCGGGCCACCAGCTCGGTGCTGCGTTTGCGGCGCTCGGCGCAGGCATGCTGCGCGCGAGCCTCGGCACCTACACTGTGGCGTCGATGATCTCGGGCGGCTTGTGCCTCGTCGCCGCGGTGATCGTGCTGCGTATCAACCGGCCGGCCAAGGTGCCGACGCCGCAGGCGGTCTAACGCTGTTTGCCCAGTGTGATGGCGTCGTAAAACACGCAGCAGCGGATGGCCCCGCAACGGGGCCGTCCGCTTTTTGCGGCTAGCGCGCATACGACCGTCCCGCCCGGTGGAGCGTGTGCCGAAAGCCCGTTATCCTATGTGGCCCCGGGCAGCCGCCCGGCGATCATGGATTTCCACCGAGAGAAGCGCATGACCAACAAACCCGCCTCTACTGAAGTTGCCATTCACGAGCTGATTGCAGGCCGCTGGAGCCCGCGCGCGTATTCGAGCGAGCCGGTGAGCCGCGAGCAGCTGCGCGCCGTGCTCGAAGCGGCGCGCTGGGCGCCGTCTTCGTACAACGCGCAGCCCTGGCGTTTTCTCGTCTTCGATCGCAGCGTCGACGAAGTTGCATTCAAGAAGGCTTTTGCCACGCTGGTACCGTTTAACCAAGGCTGGAATGCACCCGTGCCGGTGCTGATCGTGGTGACCGCGCACACGCTCACGAACAAGGGCGAGGTGAATCGCTGCGCGCAATACGATGCTGGCGCGGCGGCCATGTCGCTGGTATTGCAGGCGCATGCGCTCGGGCTGGCCGCGCATCAGATGAGCGGTTTCGACGTGAACGCATTCCGCACGGCCTTCGAGTTGCCGAGCGACGTCGAGCCGATCGCGGTCATTTCGCTGGGCCATTATGGTGACGTCGAGAAACTGGACCCGGTGCTGCGCGAACGCGAGAAGGCGGCGCGCCAGCGTGCGCCGTTCGCGGACATCGCGTATGGCGGTGGGTGGAAGAAGGCTTTTTGAGAGGCTGATTCGCGGTACTTGCCGTGAGTGGCTGAATAAAAAACGCGCGGCATTGTTCGCGCGTTTTTTTCGTGGGTTATGCGGGGCGTACAGGAGTGATGTCAGTCCGAGTCGTCGGAGTAAAGGCCCTTATAGGTAATTTGCCCTAGCATGAATGCCAGGCCCGCCATATTCTGTAGGCCTTCGTTGACGCCTGCCATTGTCAAAGCTGCTGGAGCGCTTCGAATCGCCATGCCGATCAAATCTGGTTTGGCGACTTCCATCAAAAGCAAGGCTCGGCTGATCCCTAGCATCATTAACGATCCGTTGCCGCCCAGCAGATATCCTCCTGCCCCTTCCAGATATACCGTTCCACCCTCGAGGCTCCGCGGGGCCTTCAAATCCACCCCTTTTGAAGCTTTCGGTTAGAAAAAGTTTTCCATAGCTTTTGAAATTGGACGTAGCCGCCGATCCACTCAATTCATCTCCTTTGACAATAATCTTGGGGAGCGCCAGTTTCGGAATACGCAGAAGTGACGTTAGCGCCCATGAAAGCGAGGGGCCGAACGCACTAAAAAAATATCGATGTCTATTCCCTTCGAGATCATCGAGAACAAATATTCCACCTTCGGTGGAAAACATACCGTAGCCAGCCCCACCGCCGGCACTCGTATCAAATGTCCAACCGCTTTTTCTCAATATCTTCATCTGATACTTACTCGCTCAAATCTCAAGTCTCTTACTCCACCAATCAAAAACATGGCCGCGAGAAAGAGCAAGAAGAAAAACCATATCCAGATATCGATGATGCTGTCGATTACCACAGATGCCCGGGGAGCATCAGCGCTATAGCGAATCCTTAATTTCTGGCCAATTTCTACTGCCTGCCATGAACTGGCAGGCAAGCGGTAATGCTGTCCATTGGTGGCATCGAATTCTATTTGAGGGTGATGGTTACCCGTATTCAGACGGGCTACTCTGGCTATACCAACAGCAGAGGTTCGGTAAAAAACCATCGTGTTTAAACCAACAAGCGCCGCCATAATCAATAAGACGCCGCCAATTGCCAGTGCGACGTAGTTATAAGACCTTTTCATTGTTCACGATTCTCTCTGATATCAAAGCTGGCGGTAACGGTACCAGCACTGCCGCCCGACTGAGACTGGATCTTATATTCCTGCTTTACGCGAGCGAAGGAAAGGGTGACACTTTCGTGGTAGTTGTAATCGAAAACAATCGGCTCAACAGCTGTAATAAGAACATCCCCCATTGTGATTGTCAGAAAGTCGAGCGGCTGTCCTCCGGATTTTCGTACCGACAGAGTAGCTTCGGGGATACGACGGCCGGTGAGACAATAACGCATCAGATTGGGGCTGGCGCGATCGATTTGGTGAACGAATTGCAGATCATTGATCGTAGCTTTGCCCATGCCACCACCTGAGCCGGAGACCATCGAAGATGACTGGGCCATCTTCCAGTGCCAGCTAATGAGTTCGATTTCACCTTTATGAATGACATCCTGCGATTCGCCTGCCATGCCGCCAATCTTTAAAAAAATATCGGCCATGCAAAAATCTCCGTACGCGTTGTTCAATTTATCTTCTCTTTCACCCAATACGGACCGAAAAGGTCTATAGCTCAAAAAAAGTGCCGAACCATGCTACCAAGGGCGATTTGAATATTTTTTTCGGGATAGAGTGGTGAGCGCATAGGAATGCGTTGTTTGCGTGGTCGTTCACAACCCTCGTGGCTGAAAAGCCTTGTGTGGACGGGGATCACAATGTCACTGCGCCGCTCATGGCGCGCAAGATGACTCGGCGCTGGCACCTGCTTATTCGTGAAACAGTGTCAAAACTCGCGTGACGTTACAGCGCGTAGGCGCGGAGTCGTGAACATGAGTGGCGAACATATCGGGCATGAGCGAAAGAGCCGGGTCGTCGAGAGTCCCGTTGACTACCCATGCCGATCCCCATCGTCCCCCACACTCGACAGCGGCGCCGCCACCTGTTCGAGCGATTTACGCTCCGCATCCACTCCCCAGATCGCCGCGACGATCGCCGCCGCCAGCATCAGCGCCGAGCCGACCAGATAGCCGAAAAACACTTCGCCGCGCTGGTGCGTATCGATCAGCCGGCCGAAAAACGCTGGCCCGACAATGCCGCCGAGCGCCGTGCCGAACGCATAGAACACCGCGATCGCGAGCGCGCGGATTTCGAGCGGAAACGATTCGCTCACCGTCAGATACGCCGAACTCGCGGCCGCCGACGCGAAGAAGAAAATCACCATCCACGCGACCGTCTGCGTGACGACGGTGAGCAGTTGCCGCTCGAACAGGTAACCGGAGAGCGTCAACAGGATCGCCGACAGTGCATAGGTCGTCGCGATCATCTTGCGCCGGCCGATCACGTCGAAGAGCCGGCCGAGCACGATCGGTCCGAGGAAATTGCCGAGCGCGAACGGCAGCAGATACCAGCCGATGTGGCCGCCCGGCACGCCATAGAAATCGGTCAGCACGAGCGCGTAGGTGAAAAAAATCGCGTTGTAGAAGAACGCCTGCGCGGTCATCAGCGTGAGGCCGACCAGCGCACGACGTCGATGCACGTTAAAGAGCGTATGGAACACCCCGCGCAATGGCGTATGGCCGCGAACACGCAACCGCAGCCGCGTGAGGCTGTCGTCGGCGAGCGTGTGGCCTTCGTTGCGAAAGCGCGTCTCGATGCCGGCGACGATCTCCCGCGCATCGCGTTCGCCGCCGTGCGTGAGTAGCCAGCGCGGACTTTCGGGCGCCCAGACGCGCATCGGCAGGATCGCGAGCGCGAGCACCGCGCCGATGAAGAAGCAGGCGCGCCAGCCCCAATCGGCCGGCAGCAGGTGCGGGTCGAGCAGCACCAGCGAGCCCGCCGCGCCGAGTCCGGCGCCGACCCAGAACGTGCCGTTGATGCCGAGGTCGGTCCAGCCGCGCACGCGCGCCGGCGTAAATTCCTGGATCGTCGAATTGATCGCCGTGTATTCGCCGCCGATGCCCGCACCGGTCAGGAAGCGAAATAGCATGAAGCTCGCGAGATTCCACGACAGCGCGGTGGCCGCGGTCGCGGCCAGATACAGCGTGAGCGTGATGAAAAAGAGCTTGCGGCGGCCGAGCCGGTCGGTCAGCCAGCCGAAGCCGAGCGCGCCGAGCACCGCGCCGGCAATGTACGCGCTGCCGGCGAGGCCGACGTCGGCATTCGAGAAGCGCAGCGCCGGGCTCGTTTTCAGCGCGCTCGCGACCGCGCCGGCCAGCGTCACTTCGAGGCCGTCGAGCAGCCACGTCACGCCGAGCGCCGCTACGATCAGCGTATGAAAGCGGCCCCACGGCAGGCGGTCGAGCCGCGAGGGCAGATCGGTCTCGATGAGCGTGGCGTTTTTCTCGTCAATGGCGGCGGTGGGCGGCGCGCTCATTGCTCGAAGTCTCCGTGATGGCGAATTCTGGTGGTGTATCCTGCCCGAAGGAGCAATATCTGTTCCGTGTGTTTTTGCCCGCTTTCGTTCGCTCTGGTTCGGATCGCGTTTTGCGATGTCCCGACCACCGCGGATACCTCAGTTGATACTGGCCGAGTTTTCGTGATACAAAGCCGCTCCCCTTTCTGTCCGCGCCAGCCGTGAGCGGCGATTCCTGCCATGAACTATTGCGCGATTGACTTCGGTACTTCCAACTCGGCCGTCGCGATTTCCGATGGTGTGCAGCTAAGGCTCGCGCCGGTCGAGGGCGCCTACACGACGCTGCCGACCTCGGTCTTTTTCAATACCGACGAAAACACCAGCGAATTCGGGCGCGCGGCGCTCGCGGCCTACATCGACGGTTTCGACGGGCGTTTGATGCGCTCGATGAAAAGCATTCTCGGCTCGCCGCTCGCCGAGAATTCGACCGATCTCGGCGACGGCTCCGCGATCAAATATACGGACGTAATCGCGATTTTCCTGAATCACCTGAAGCGCTCGGCCGAAACGAGCGCCGGCGAGGCGATCGACCGCGCGGTGCTGGGCCGTCCGGTGTTTTTCGTCGACGACGACCCGCGCGCCGACCAGATGGCACAGCAGCAGCTCGAAGCCGCAGCTCGCACGGTCGGTTTGCGCGAGATTCATTTCCAGTATGAGCCGATCGCCGCCGCGTTCGACTACGAATCGCATCTGACGGAAGAGGGGCTCGTGCTCGTGGCCGACATCGGCGGCGGTACGTCGGACTTTTCGCTCGTGCGCGTCGGGCCGCAGCGGATGAAGCGCGTCGAGCGCAAGGACGACGTACTGGCTCATCACGGCGTGCACGTCGCGGGCACGGACTTCGACCGCCGCGTCGAACTCTCGACGATCCTGCGCGAACTCGGCTATCAGTCGCTCGATCCGGAAGGCCGCGAAATTCCGAACCGGATCTATTTCGATCTCGCGACCTGGCATCTGATCAACACCGTGTACACACCGAAGCGCGTCAGCGAGCTGGCGCTGATGCGGCATCTTTTCAGCGACGCAAGGCATCACGACCGGCTGATGCGCGTCGTCGAGCAGCGCTTTGGCCATGCGCTCGCCGCGCATGCGGAGGAGGCGAAAATCGGCGTCGCGGCGGGCGGCGAGACCGTGATCGATCTCGAGGAAGTGGAAGACGACCTGCGCCTCGCGTTCGACGAAGCGCAGCTCATCAAGGCCGGCGATGACGAAACGCGGCGCATCGTGCAGGCGGCGCGCGATACGGTCCAGGCGGCAGGCGTCGCGGCGCGCGATGTCGACGCGGTCTACTTCACGGGCGGCTCGACGGGCCTCGCGTTTTTGTCGGGCGCGCTGGCCGCGGCATTTCCGGATGCGAAAGCGGTGTTCGGCGACCGGCTCGCGAGTGTGGCGACCGGCCTCGGCATTCATGCCCGGCGCGTGTTTGGATAATCTCGAATAATCGTCAAATAAACCGTAGCGGATTGCGAAGTTAATCCGCGCATTCAATTTGTGACGGATAATAAAAAACCCCGCCGAAGCGGGGTTTGGGGTGCGTCCAGAAGGAAGCGCGGAGCTTACACCGGCTTGATGTTAGCCGCTTGCTTGCCCTTCGGGCCCGTCTTCACTTCAAACGTCACCTTCTGGTTTTCTTGCAGCGTCTTGAAGCCTTCCGTGCGGATTTCCGAGAAATGCGCGAACAGATCTTCGCCGCCGCCGTCCGGCGTGATGAAGCCAAAGCCCTTTGCGTCATTGAACCACTTGACGGTACCGGTTTCCATATTACTTTTTCCTAAAAATGGTAAATAAGGCCGAAGCCCGGGGGTGCATGAAAATCAAGGAAGGGGTAATGGGACCAACCGGAGTACCGTTGATGGGCGACCTACGAAAGAACCACTTCACTCGCCACTTGAAATCCTGCTCCAACTTTATACGGCGATTTCGCCAAAAGGTCAACAGTCTGTGAGACTCTCGGCCATACTTTGACAGACTTGGTCGTAAATTTCTTACAAAGCTTGCGGATCTGGACATCTTTTTGCTAGGGAGAACCCTTGATTTCGCTGCAGTAATACGGTGCAACCGTTAAACTACGCGCCGCGCGTCGGTTGCACCTGATTTGCCTCTTTCGACGCGCATTCATGCGTGTCACCCGTTCCCAGCGCCACAAGCGATGTCACGCGGTGCCGGCATGGTTCTGATTTAGGAGAAGACGTGAAAAGTTCTATACAACGGAACATCGGGCCATTCGCACTGATGCTGACCGGTTTGGGCTCGATTATCGGATCGGGCTGGCTGTTTGGCGCGTGGAAGGCCGCAAAGATTGCCGGTCCGGCCGCTATCTGCGCCTGGATCATCGGGGCGGTTGTGATTCTTGCGATTGCGCTGACCTACGCGGAACTCGGCGCGATGTTTCCGGAATCTGGCGGGATGGTGCGCTACGCGCGCTACTCGCACGGGGCGCTGGTCGGTTTCATCAGCGCGTGGGCCAACTGGATCGCGATCGTATCGGTGATTCCGATCGAGGCCGAGGCGTCCATTCAATACATGAGCACGTGGCCCTACGACTGGGCTCATGCGCTGTTCGTCAACGGATCGTTGACCACGAACGGCTTGCTGCTGTCCGCCGGGCTCGTGATCATCTACTTCCTGCTGAACTATTGGGGCGTGAAGCTGTTCGCGCGCGCCAATACGGCGATCACGATCTTCAAGTTCATCATTCCCGGCGCCACGATCCTCGGGCTGATGCTGACCGGCGTCCACACCGAGAACTTCGGGCAGACCACCGCGTTTGCGCCGTACGGCTGGTCGGCGGTGCTGACCGCCGTCGCGACGAGCGGCATCGTGTTCGCGTTCAACGGCTTCCAGAGTCCGATCAACCTCGCCGGCGAAGCGCGCAATCCGGCGAAGAGCGTGCCGTTCGCGGTGATCGGCTCGATCCTGCTCGCGCTCGTGATCTACGTGCTGCTGCAGATCGCCTACATTGGCTCGGTGAACCCGGCTGACGTGATGAAGGGCTGGAGCCACTTCAGCTTCGCGTCGCCGTTCGCGGAACTGGCGATCGCGCTGAACCTGAACTGGCTCGCGATCCTGCTGTACGTCGATGCGTTCGTGAGCCCGAGCGGCACCGGTACGACCTATATGGCGACCACGACGCGCATGATCTACGCCATGGAGCGCAACAACACGATGCCGAAGATCTTCGGCCAGGTGCATCCGTTCTATGGCGTGCCGCGTCCGGCGATGTGGTTCAACCTGTTCGTGTCGTTCATCTTCCTGTTCTTCTTCCGCGGCTGGAGCTCGCTCGCGGCGGTGATCTCGGTCGCGACCGTGATCTCCTACCTGACCGGCCCGATCAGCCTGATGGCGCTGCGCCGCGCCGCGGCCGATCTCGAGCGTCCGCTGAAGATCGCGGGCATGAAGGTGATCGCCCCGTTCGCGTTCGTCTGCGCCTCGCTGATCCTGTACTGGGCGAAGTGGCCGCTGACCGGCGAAATCATCCTGCTGATGGTCGTCGCGCTGCCGGTGTACTTCTACTTCCAGGCGAAGTCGGGCTTCGAGGGCTGGGGCCGCGATCTGAAGGCCGCATGGTGGCTGGTCGCGTATCTGCCGGTCATGGCGGTTCTGTCGCTGATCGGCAGCAAGGAGTTCGGCGGCTTCGGCGTCTTGCCGTACGGCTGGGACATGCTGGTCGTGATCGCCTTCTCGCTGGCGTTCTACTACTGGGGCGTCAATAGCGGCTATCGCTCGGAGTATCTCGACGAGCGCGAAGAGCACGACGAAGTGCTCGAAGGGATCGGCGCGCATTAAGCGCTGCGCTCCCGAGCTGCCGGACCGCAACCGCGGTCGGTCTGGTCCGGACGAAACAAAGCCCGCCTGAGTTGCTCAGGCGGGCTTTTTTGTTGACGCTGCGCGGCGGCGGGCGTGTTGGCGATCCGTTGCCGGTTGGGCCCGCGCGCGCCGAAGCCGGATCAGGCGGAGCCGAACACGTAGTTGGTCATCGCCAGCGAGCGCTGGTAAGTGCCGAGCGACTGGATCGCCAGCGAATAATCGTCGTCCGCGACGCCGAGTGCGGCGAAGACGGGCAGCAGATGCTCGTCGGTCGGGTGCATCAGCACCGCGTGCGGCGCCTGGCGGCGATAGTCGAGCAGCGCGTCGATGTCGCGTGCGGCGAGCTTCTCCTCGAACCAGCCGGTGAATTCGGCGACGCGCGGATCGGCATCTTCCGGACGCGCCGAAAAATCGGCGGCGCGCAAGTTATGCGTGATCTGGCCGGAGCCGATCACCATCACGCCTTCGTCCTTCAGCGCCCGCAGCGCGCGGCCGACGCGGAAATGATGTTCCGCGTTCAGATGCGGCTGGATCGACAGTTGCGCGATCGGCACGTCGGCATGCGGGAACATAAGCAGCATCGGTACCCATGCGCCGTGGTCGAGGCCGTGCGGCTGAACGTCGGCGGCGATACCGTTCGCACCGAGCAGCGCGGCGGCGCTGCGCGCGACGTCGGGCGCGCCCGGCGCCGGGTACTGGATTTCGTACAACTGGCGCGGAAAGCCGTAGAAATCGTGGATGGTCTCGGGCGCCGTCGCGATGCTCGCGAGCGGCTGGGCGCTGCCCCAATGGGCGGACAGCATCAGCACGGCCTCGGGACGCGGCAGTTGCGCGCTCAGCGCGCCGAATTCAGCGGACGGCATCGACGGATCGATCGGCAACGTAGGCGCACCGTGGGAAAGAAAAAGCGAAGGTAAGCGGTTCATGGCGACAACGCGGCCTTGCGGTCGCGGCGTGGAGATTGAATTACCACGAATATAAGTCCGCACGGCTGCTTGATAAACGGGCCAAAGCGGATTTGATTGTGTCGCCGATGTTGTTAATCGTCCCGTGTCGCTGCCAGAGCCGCCAGAGGGCGCGGCACGTACGCCGGTGCCGCGAGCCGCGGTGCCGGGCGTCAGTCCTGCGCGTTGCGCAGCCCTTTCCAGGCGGGGGACAGCGCCGGGCCGAGCGCGAACAGATCGAGCACGCGCGCGACCGTGTGATCGACCATCTCGTCGATCGAAGCGGGTTGGTTATAAAAGGCGGGGAGCGGCGGAAAGATTACGCCGCCCATTTCGGTGACGGCCGTCATATTGCGCAGATGCGCGAGGTTGAACGGCGTTTCGCGCACGAGCAGCACGAGCCGGCGGCGTTCCTTCAGCGTGACGTCGGCGGCGCGCGTGACGAGGTTGTCGGAGAAACCGTGCGCGACGCTCGCGAGCGTCTTCATCGAGCAGGGGGCGACAATCATGCCGTCGGTCGCGAACGAGCCCGACGCGATGCTCGCGCCGATGTCGCGTACCGAATGGACGACATCCGCGAGCGGATGCACGTCTTCCTTGCCCAACTGGAGTTCGTGCTGGATGTTGAGCCATCCCGCGCTTGAAACCAGCAGATGGCTTTCGACGCCGCCAAGCCGGCGCAGCGTTTCAAGCAGCCGGACGCCGTAGATGGCGCCGGTCGCGCCGGTGATCGCGACGATCAGCCGGCGGGGCGCCGCAGCGCGTGTTTCCATGGCTTGCGGCGCCCGTGGGGAGCGAACGTCAGGCGGCCGCGAACAGCTGCTGCAGTTCGCCCGATTCATACATCTCCATCATGATGTCAGAGCCGCCGATGAATTCGCCCTTCACGTACAACTGCGGAATGGTCGGCCAGTTCGAGAACACCTTGATGCCCTGGCGGATTTCGTCGTCTTTGAGAACGTCGACGGTCTCGATTTCGCTGACGCCGCATGCCTTCAGGATCTGGATGGCACGGCCGGAAAAGCCGCACATCGGAAACTGGGCCGAGCCCTTCATGAAGAGGACGACGTTGTTGCCGTCGACGATTTGCTTGATGCGTTGTTGCGTATCCATGGCTGACCTTGCGGTTCCGATATGTGTAGGGAATAGGCTGAAATGATAGCGGATTTCGGTACGGCCAGCCGGGGCCGCATCGTCCGGCAGGGTTCGTGCGGCGGGCCGTGCGTGCGCGATTTCCTCTCCGCTGGCGCGCGCGGTCAGGCCGCTCCGCCGCGCCACGTGCCGCCGCTGATCCGCTCGATGCCGGCGAGGTCACGCTCCGAACGGACCGCTGCGAAACCCCGCGCGGCGAGCAGCGCGCGCACGGCTTCGGCCTGGTCGTAGCCGTGCTCGATCCACAGCACGCCGTCGGCGACGAGGCGGGCGGGCGCGCCGGCGACGATCGCGCGGATCGCGCTCAAGCCGTCCGCTTCGTCGGTGAGCGCGCCACGCGGCTCGAAACGCAGATCGCCTTGCTGCAGATGCGGGTCGCCGCTCGCGATATACGGCGGATTGCTGACGATCGCGTCAAAGCGCAGCGCCGCGTCGAGCGAGCCGTACCAGTCGCTTTGCAGAAACGTCACGGGGCCGCCCGGGCGATTGCCGTCGAGCAGACGCATACCGTTGCGCGAGGCCACTGCGAGCGCGTCGGCGGAGCGGTCGAGCGCCCAGAGCCGCGCGTCGGGCCGCGTTGCCGCGAGCGCCACCGCGATTGCGCCGGTGCCGGTGCCGAGATCGAGCACGCACGGCCGCGACCGGTGTTCCAGCGCCGCAAGCGTGGTTTCGACCAGCAGTTCGGTTTCGGGACGCGGGATCAGCACGTGCGGCGTGACGGCGAATTCGAGCCCGAAAAACTCGCGCGTGCCGACCAGTTGCGCGACCGGCTCGCCGGCCGCGCGGCGCGCTTCGAGCACGCGGTAACGCTCGACGCTCGCGGGATCGAGCGCTTCGTCGCCGCGCGTAATCAGCTGCGTTTGCCGCCAGCCGAGCACGTGCGTGAGCAGAATCCGCGCTTCGAGCCGCGGCAGCGGCGACGCGCGCAACAACGCGCCAGCCGTGGCGGGCGGCGTGAGGGGAGGCGAGGGGGCGTCGCTCATCGTCGAGGCTTCATTCAGTCATTCGGGCCGGCGCGGCGTCAGTCCGCGTCGCCGAGCGAGGCCAGCAGCTCGGCCTGATGCTCGCTGACGAGCGCCGCGATCAGTTCGCCGAGATCGCCGTCCATGATCGCATCGAGGCGATACAGCGTCAGGTTGATGCGGTGATCGGTGAGGCGTCCCTGCGGGAAGTTGTAGGTGCGAATCCGCTCCGAGCGGTCGCCCGAGCCGATCAGGTTCTTGCGCGTGGCCGCTTCCTTCGCCTGCTGCTCGTTGGCCTGCTTGTCCTTGATGCGCGCGGCGAGCACCTTCAGCGCGCGGTCCTTGTTCTTGTGCTGAGAGCGGTCGTCCTGACATTCGACGACGATGCCGGTCGGCAAGTGCGTGACGCGCACCGCCGAGTCGGTCTTGTTGATGTGCTGGCCGCCCGCGCCCGACGCGCGGAACGTGTCGATGCGCAGATCGGCCGGATTGATTTCGACTTCGCCGATCTCGTCCGCCTCGGGCATCACCGCGACCGTGCAGGCCGACGTATGGATGCGGCCCTGCGTTTCGGTGGCCGGCACGCGTTGCACGCGATGTCCGCCCGACTCGAACTTGAGCTTCGAATACGCGGCCTCGCCGGCGATCCGCACGATCACTTCCTTGTAGCCGCCGAGGTCCGACTCGCTCGCCGACATCATCTCGACCTGCCAGCGATTGCGCTCGGCAAAGCGCAGATACATGCGCAAGAGGTCGCCCGCGAACAGCGCGGATTCGTCGCCGCCGGTGCCCGCGCGGATTTCGAGGAAGATGTTGCGGTCGTCGTTCGGGTCTTTCGGCAGCAGCATTTTCTGCAACTCGACGCCGAGTGTCTCCATGCGCTCGCGCGCGGCGCGGATTTCCTCTTCGGCGAAATCGCGCATCGAGGCATCGGCGAGCAGTTCCTGCGCGGTGGCCGCGTCGTTCTGCGCCTGGCGCCACAGCGCGTATTGCTCGACGACCGGCCCCAGCTCCGCGTGTTCGCGCGTGAGCTTGCGGTATTGGTCGAGGTTCGAGGTAATGTCGGCGCGGCTCAACAGGTCGTTCAGTTCGGCCAGCCGAGTGGTGAGCTGGTCGAGCTTGCGTTGCATGCTCGTTTTCATCGGACGGGTAGCGGAGCGGGCTCCGGAAAGGAAGGCTGCCAGGGGCGGGCGAAGGCCCGGGACGGAGACGCGTGACGAGCCACATGCTGTGTGGCGCGCACGATGCGGCGAGCGCCGCTAACGCTCCGAGGAGCCGGAATGTTTGTAGAAGCCGCTCATCAGCTCGATGAGCGTGTCGCGGTTGTCGCTGCTCGCGCGATTGAGCGCGTGCGTCGGACCGTGGATCAGCTTGTTGGTGAGCGCTTGCGACAGCGCTTCGAGCACGGCGGCCGGGTCGTCACCGCGCGCGAGCATTTTCTGCGCGCGCTCGACTTCCACGCGGCGCAGCGCGTCGGCCTGCGTGTGCATGTGGCGGATCACCGGCACGATGCTGCGTGCGTCGAGCCACTGCATGAAGTTCTGCACGCGCGTTTCGATGATCGACTCGGCCTGCGCGACCGCGGCTTGCCGCGACGCATTGCCTTCGCGGACGATCGCGCCGAGGTCGTCGACGGTGTAGAGGAACACGTCTTCGAGCTGGCCGGCTTCGGGTTCGATGTCGCGCGGCACGGCGAGGTCGACCATGAAGATCGGACGGTGGCGGCGCGCTTTCACGGCGCGTTCGACCGCACCGAGGCCGATGATCGGCAGGGTGGACGCCGTGCACGACACGATGATGTCGAATTCGTGCATGCGCGCCGGCAGTTCCGACAGCGGAATCGCCCGGCCGTTGAAGCGCTCGGCGAGCCGCATGCCGCGCTCGGCGGTGCGGTTCGCGACGACGAGCTCGCGCGGATGCTGGGCGGCGAAGTGCGTCGCGCACAGCTCGATCATTTCGCCCGCACCGATGAACAGCACGCGCTGATTCGCGATCTTGTCGAAAATGCGCTGCGCGAGCCGCACCGCGGCGGCAGCCATCGACACCGACTGCGCGCCGATTTCGGTCGTGCTGCGCACTTCCTTCGCGACGGCGAAAGTGCGCTGGAACAACTGGTTCAGATAGGTGCCGAGCGCGCCGGCTTCGGACGCGGTGCGCACCGCGTCTTTCATCTGTCCGACGATCTGCGTTTCGCCGAGCACCATCGAGTCGAGCCCCGACGCGACGCGGAACGCATGGCGCACCGCTTCGGATTGCGGCAGCGCGTAGACGTGCGGCGCGAGTTCGTCGATCGGCAGGTTGTGGTATTTCGACAGCCACTGGATCGCGGCCTCGCGCGCGGCGAGGTCGTCGGTGACGCAATAGAGTTCGGTGCGATTGCAGGTGGACAGGATCGCCGCTTCCGGCGCATTGGGCGCCATGCGGCCCAGCCAGATGCCCTTGAAGGTGTCGAGGGCGGGCTTGATCTGTTCGAGCGGAAACGCCACGCGTTCGCGCAAGGCGACAGGCGCAGTGTGATGGTTGATTCCGATCGTTAGAAGCTGCATTTTGGGGAGCTATCGTTCAGCTCCATATTATAGCGTTTCCTCGATTTTCACATTCTGCACGCCGCATACCCCGCATGCGTCAGCCCGCGTCGGCCGCGTTTTCCAGCGGAACCGGGTCGAGCTGGTAGCCGTAACCATAGACCGGCACCAGCGAATAGCCCAGTTCGGGGCGCAACTGCAGCTTGGTGCGTACCCGCGACGCATGCGTGTCGACGGTGCGCGACTTGACGTCGCGGCTCCGTGTCCACACGGTTTCGAGGATGTGCGCGCGCGGCACCGGGCGCGCGAGGTTGCTGAACAGCAGCAGGGCGAGACGGAATTCCTTGGGCGTCAGGATGACGCTCAGATCGCGGAAGGTCACGGTAAAGCTGGCGGCGTCGAACGCATAGCCGCCGATGACGTTGCGCCGCCGGTTCGCCGGCCGCCGCAGGCCCGCGCGGCGTTGCAGCGCCTCGACGCGCGCCAGCATTTCGGGGCCGCGCACCGGCTTGCTCAGGCAGTCGTCGGCGCCGGCGTGCAGCGCGGCGACGATCTGGCTTTCGCGCGGCTCGGTGATCATCATCATGATGGGCAGGCCCGGCAGGATCGAGCGTGCGCGCGGGATCACGTCCTCGGCGCAATGGTCGCCGGCCCAGCTTTCGGTGATCAGAAGGTCGAAGTATTCGTCGCGGGCGCGCTGCAGGAACTTGGCGCTGGTGGTGAAGTGCTGGCACACATGGCCGCCGGCGAAGATGAGCCGGTCGACCAGTTTGGCGTGTTGCACGTCCGGTTCGATAAGGGCGATGCGCATGGCGCGGCGTCAGCCTGGCAACGGCGGGGAGTCCGATTTTTTCGTCACGCTGACAACTTGCCTAACCAAACCCCGACCCCTAAACTCAACCGCTATGCGGAAAGCGCCGTGCTGAACTTCTATAGTTAACGAGGCAAAAATGCTAGCTTTGCCAGCTACTTTCGCCTATCAGATAAATCCGAAAATAATTTTGTCCCGCCAGGAAGGCCGCCTTCAGGCCCATTTTGAAGACCGCTTTGAAGCTCGGTTTGACGCTCGCTTCGAAGACTGTTTCGAAGGTCATCTGGAAACTCATCGGGAATTCCGTTCAGGAGCCTATTCCTGATGGGTTGGCCAGGTATCCTCGTGTTAGGCGTGGCGGTCGGCCTCGCGGGCTGGTGGCTGCATCCGCTGCGCCGCTCGAGCCGTGTCCGCTGGTGGATCGCGCTGCTGGCCGGCGTGCTCGGCACGAGCGTCGCGCGCATGGCCGGCAACGTGACAGGCTTCTTCCATGACGGCGATATGCTCGAATGGCCGGTGTGCACCGCCGTTGCGCTCATTGCCGTCGGCGTGACGGTCGGCCTCTTTGCGGACCGGACCCGCCGCCGATGAATGTGCTGACGAGTGCGCCGATGAACGCGTCGATGAACGCACCCATAGCCGCGCCGATCAATCCATCGATGAATCTTTGCAGGTAACACCATGAACGCTCGACTCCCCGAAACCTCTTCCATTCCCGAGCGCCTTGCGAGCCTGCGCGCCGCGATGGCGCGCGAAGGCCTCGCCGCTTACCTCGTGCCGTCCGCGGACCCGCACCTGTCCGAATATCTGCCGGGGCGCTGGCAGGGCCGCCAGTGGCTGTCGGGCTTCACCGGTTCGGCCGGCACGCTGATCGTGACTGCTGATTTCGCGGGCGTCTGGACCGACAGCCGCTACTGGGAG
>NZ_JAAGPS010000204.1:0-7805 GCF_017105025.1 Paraburkholderia sp. Ac-20336
ACGGGCACCGCACGATGCTGACGGTGTCGGCGCCGTCGCGCGGCGGCCTCCGCAACGTCGCCGCGAACCCGCTCGGGCCTGCCGGCGTTCCGCCGCTCCCGCCGCTTCCGTTGAGGTGATCGTGATGGCCGCTCCGACCGTACCGCCCGCAAACCCGCCCAAAGCCGTCACGCCGCTGGTGTTGTCGCGTAACGCTCAGGCCCAGGCCGCCGCGTTGGCCGTCACGCCGGCCATCCCGGCCGACGTACCGCTGCAGGTCGTGCAGGCCGCGCCCGTGAACGCGCGGCCGCTGTCGGACGACGGCGAATTCGCGGCGAGCGGCGAGGAGCGCAAGTTCCTCTGTCTGCTCGATGACGGCACGCTGCTGGTCGCGGACGGCCACGAGATGAATCCGTTCGTGCTGTCGTACTGCGCCCGGCTCGAACGGCTCAACTGCCGCTACGCGACACGGCTCGTGAGCCTCGACGCGATCCGGCGCGCCTATCAGGGGCAGCGCCGCGACGGCAGTGCCGAGCGCATCGACCACACGCAGATGCAGGTGGTCGCGAAAAATCTGATCGCGCGCGCGTGCGACGAGCGCGCCTCGGACATCCATATCCGCGTGAACCGCTTCACGACGGAAATCCTGTTTCGCGTCCACAACGAGCTGGTGCGCGTGTCGGAGCAGACGCGCGAGTACGGCGAGCGGCTGCTCGCGACGCTGTACTCGGCGATGTCGAGCGTGTCCGACAACACCTATAAGCCGAACGAGCGCCAGGACGCGGCGATCGGCGACCGCGACAAGCTGCCGGACCGCCTGTTCGGGGTGCGGATCGCAACCGCGCCGACCAGCGTCGGCAATCTGATGGTGCTGCGACTGCTCTACAACGACGCCGGCGAATCGACCGAGCTGACCGACCTCGGCTTCACGAGCGAGCACGCGTTTGCGTTCGACCTGCTCGCGCAGCAGCCGCATGGCATGAACATCATCAGCGGGCCGACCGGCTCCGGCAAATCGACCACGCTGCAACGCGTGCTGACGAGGCAGTTGCGCGACATGGCCGGCTCGATCCATGTCATCACCGTCGAAGACCCGGTCGAATATCCGATCGAGGGCGCGGTACAGACGCCGGTCGTCAACGCGCCGACCGAGGAAGTGCGCTCGCTCGCGTTCGCCGCCGCGATCTCGAACGCGATGCGGCTCGACCCGGACACGATCATGATCGGCGAGGTGCGCGACCGCGCTTCCGCGCAGAGCGCGCTGCGCGCGGCGATGACCGGCCACCAGGTCTGGACGACCGTGCATGCGAACGGCGCGCTCGCGATCGTCGACCGGCTCGTCGATCTCGGCTTGCCGCTCGCGATGGTCACCGACGAATCGCTCGTCACCGGCCTCATCAGCCAGCGCCTCGTCAAGCTGCTGTGCCCGCATTGCTCGCGGCCGCTCGCCGAGGCGGCGGACGAGCTCGACATGGGGCTCGTCGCGCGCGTCAAGCGGGCGGTCGGCCCGCGCTTCGACCAGGTGCGCATCGCGGGGCCGGGCTGCCCGTGCTGCAAGCACGGCACGATCGGGCGCACGGTGCTCGCCGAGGTGATCCACACCGACACGACGTTCTTCGAACTGCTGCGCGCCGGGCGCAAGGCCGATGCCCAGCAGTACTGGCTGCAGCAGCTCGGCGGGCAGACGGTCGCGCAGCACGCGATCGAAAAAGTGGCCGCCGGACTCGTCGATCCGCGCATGGCGGAGCGCGTGGTCGGGCCGCTGACGCAACACGGCGGCGCGCGTGCGCTCGCGCTGGAAAGCGTCTATGGCACTTGAACTGAATCGCCGCTGGGCGCGCGTCCAGTTGACCGCGCCGGCGCGTATGCGGCTTTACCGCAAGATCGCGAAGATGCTGTCGGCCGGGCTGCCGCTGCTGAAGATTCTCGAGGAGCTGGAACTGCGCGCGTCGCACGAGGGCCGCAAGCCGAACGAGCCGCTCGCGCTGACGCTCGCCGACTGGCGCAGCGTCGTGCAGAACGGCGGGATGCTGGCGGAAGCGCTGGCGTGGTGGGTGCCGCACGCCGAACAGATGATCGTGATGGCGGGCGAGCAGTCGGGCCGCCTGGAAGCGTCGCTGGTCAACGTCTGCGCGCTCGTTCAGTACAGCAGGCGAATCCGGGCCGCGGTGATCGGCGGGCTCACGTATCCGGTCGTGATTCTCGCGATGACGGTCGGCTACGTCTACCTGTTCGGCAAGCTTGTGATTCCGCGCTTCGCGAGCATCGTGAGCCCGGAACACTGGCACGGCGTCGCGCGCTCGCTGTACGAACTGTCCCGCTTCGTGCAGGGCGGGATGCTGTACTGCATCGTCGTCGCGCTGCTGCTGTTTGTGCTGCTCGTGTATTCGATGCCGCGCTGGTCCGGCAAGACGCGCAACGTGCTCGACCGCTATCCGCCGTATTCGGTTTACCGGCTGATCGTCGGTTGCGGCTTTCTCGTCGCGTTCTCGTCGTTGCAGTCGGCAGGCTTCACCGTCGAGAAGTCGCTCGCGCGGCTCGCGATCGATGCGCGGCCGTGGCTGCGACAGCGCATCGACGACGTGCTGTTCGGCGTGAAGTCCGGGCTCAACGTCGGCGAGGCGATGAAGATCACCGGCTATCGCTTCCCGTCGGCGGAGATCGTCGACGATCTGTGCGTGTACGCCGACTACAAGGGTTTCGCCGAAGCACTGCAGTCGATCGCGACCGAGTGGATCACCGAGGGCGTCGAGACGATCGAGGCGCAGATGCGGGTCATCAACGGTGCCGCGATCGTCGGGCTCGCGCTCGTGCTGTCGTGGCTCATCAGCGGATTCTTCGGAATCCAGCAGGAAATCGCCGGGCTCGCACGGAGCCTGCATTGACGAACTTATTCCGCGGGAGGGACCGGGTAGTGAGGGTGGTATCGGATTGAATGGCCAGGCGCGCACAACCCCTTGTCCCGTCGCGCCGATTGTCGAACTGAAGGAGCACAGCATGCAGCACATGAAGACCCCTACGAATGAATCGAATCGTTTCGCCATCCTGAATCAACGCTCGCGCCGCCGGCAACGCGGCGCCTCGCTGCTCGAGGCGATCGCCTATCTCGGGATCGCGGCGATCGTCGTGATCGGCGCGGTCGCGCTGCTGAACGGCGCGTTCAGCAGCGCGAGCACCAACGAGTTGTCCGAGCAGGTCACGGCGATCCAGACCGGCGTGAAGAAGCTGTATATGGGGCAGTCGGGCGGGTACGCCGACCTCAGCAACACGGTGCTGGTGTCGGCCGGCGTGTTGCCGGCCACGGTCACGGTGAGCAGCGCCGGCGCCGTGACCAACAGCTGGGGCGGTGCTGTCACGGTAGCCGGTACGGCCACTAATTTTACGATCCAATACGCGGAGGTGCCGGCGTCTGTCTGCGTCAACGCGGTGACGGGTGGTGGCGGCTGGACGTCGATCAAGATTGGTAGCACGACGGAAGGGACGCTGCCGATTGCGCCGTCTCAGGCCGCGACCGACTGCGGCTCTGCGCCGGTAACAATCGTCTGGACCTCTCTCTGACCACGATGATCCCGCCGCTTCATGCCTTCCTCCGCTCGCTCTCCGGAACCCGCTCATGTACCTGATGTGGGCCGTCGCCGCGCTCGGCGCGATTTTCGGCGCGTACGCGCTGCTCGACCACGGCACGGCGCCGCTCGCGCCGGGGCCGTCGTCGGTCGCGCTCGCGACGGGCATGAGCGAGTACCGGCAGGCGGTGATCGCGTTCGCACGGCAAAACCCGACGTTTACCGGCAGCGTGTCGGCGGCGGCGCTCGCGCCGTTTCTCGGCGCGAACCAGCCGACGCCGCTCTGGCAGAACTACGTGCAGCCGAACCAGGACGCGGCCGGCAGTCTCGTCGTCGTCTACGGAACGCAGGCCTCGGCGACGGCCGCGATCACCGGCATGGAGCAGCTTGCGCAGGGCTCCGCGCTCGCGGGCGTCGCGCTCGGCCCGAGCATCGTGTCGCCCGGCAATCCGGCGGTGCCGCTGCCGGCCGCGCTTGCGAACACGATTCCGAACGGCATGCCGGTTTGGATGGCCCAGGCATATGACTAGGCCGCTCCGCATCACGCCTTCCTTCGCCGGCCGCCTGCGCGCACGCGGCTTCACAATGATCGAGATGCTCGGGGTCCTCGCGCTCGCGGCGATCCTCGTGACGGGCATCGCCGTGATGGCAAACTCGGCGCTCGAAGACACGCGCGGGCAGCAGGCCGCGCTGTACCAGTCGCAACTGGTGGCGGCGGCGACGCAACTGATCGAACAGAATTTCGCGGCGCTGTCGACGCAGGCGAACGCCTCGACACCCGTCGTCGCGAAGCTGACCGGCACGCCGCTGCAGATGTCGACCTACCTGCCGTCCGCGCTCAGCGCGACGAACGCGTATGGGCAGACGCCGTGCCTGCTGATCTACGGCACCGACCAGCCGGGCGCGCTGCAGGCGCTGCTCGTGACCGAAGGCGGCACGACGATTCCCGATCCGGAACTCGGCTATATCGCCGGGAATGCGGGGGCGGGCGGCGGCTCGATCCAGGCGGCCAACAATCCGTCCGGCGCGGCGAACGGCGCGTTCGGCAGCTGGAAGGTCGCGACGCCGAACCCGGCCGGCGCGACGTGCTCGGGCACGAAGACAGGTGTCGGCCACGTCGCGAGCCTGATCTTCTACAACGGCTCGCAGACGCAGAACGCCGATTTCCTGTACCGCGTCGCGGTGCCCGGCAATCCGGCCGCGAACACGATGCAGGTGCCGATCGTGCTCGCGCAGCAGACCGACTACACAGACTGCTCACAGACCGGCGCCATCGCGGCCGACTCGACCGGCAACGTGCTGAGCTGCACGGGCAGCAAGTGGACCCCGCAGGCGTCGCTTCACTGGCGCGAGCCGGTCGCTAACGCGGGGGTGCTGCCGTCGTCGGCTTCGTCGAGCCAGGGCGACGTGCGAATGACGCTCGCGACGAACCGCGCATACACGTTTAACGGCACCGACTGGCAGGCCCTCGCGGTCGACGAGGCAGGCAACCTCGCGCTCGGCAACGCGCAGACGCTCGGTGCGGACTGTCCGGCGCAGGCGTCGGGCACGACGCTCGTGTCCACCGACGCGACGGGGCGCGTTCTGTCGTGCCGCAACGGCACCTGGCAGGCACAGGCGGAGATCAACCCGCAGCCGTTCCCAACCGACACCGATTGCGCGGTGCAGGTCGGCCAGTCGGGCACGAGCGATTTCCCGTGCGGCACGCAGGCCGGGGCGATCACGTACGACGACACGATGGGCTATTACCAGTCGGTCGTCACGCGCAACGTGCCGCAACTGCCCGCGAACGGCGCCCTTTCCGTCTACGCGTGGTCGCACCTGAACGACGCGTTTGTGACGTCCTGTCCGAGCGCGCCACAGGACCTGACGGGCGGTAGTGGCGGGTACGTGACGCTGCTCGTCGAACTGCTGAACCTGGACCTGCCCGACGGCAGCAACGTCGTCGCGAAGGTCGTCAACCAGTCGTCGCGGGTGAGGGGCGATCTCGCGAACGTGCCGGTGAACATGACGAACGCGCTGCCGCTGAACAAGAACGGCTACCAGGTACGCCTGACGACGTTCTGGATTTTGTATGGCAGCGCGAACCCGGCGTCGTTTCAGCCGAGTTACTGCGGCACGGGCAACAACATCTTCCCGGCAACCGGAGTGGTGACCTCGTGGAATATCACGCCAACCTACTGATCCGCCGCCGGCCCGGTGCTGCCGCGCCCGCCGCTGCCCGAAACCGGGCGGCGACGGGGCGCGCCGCGTCAGTGCGGCGCGAGCGTCTGCAGCATCTCGTGCAGTTCCAGCCGGCTGTAGGCGGCGCGCAGCACGTCGCGCGGCAGGCACTGCTGCTTCGACGCGAGGCTGAACAGATGGTCGTTCAGCAGGCGCGACATGTTGTCCTCCTTGCGCTTCATGAACTCGGCAAGGTACGGCAGCTTGGCCGGGTCGGTCAGCATGCCGGCGATCTGCTGGTTGTTGTTGAACAGCAGTTCGCTCGCCAGCACGAAGTTCTCGCCGTCCTGGGTCGGCACGAGGCACTGGCAGATCACGCCGATCAGGCAGTTCGCGAGCGCGGCCGCGTAGCGCTCGCGCTGCTCCGCCGGGAAGAACGACAGCAGCCGCGTGATGGTGCCGACGGCGCTCGCCGTGTGCATCGTCGCGAGCACCAGGTGGCCCGATTCGCCGGCCTGCAGGGCCGTTTCGGCCGTCTCGGGGTCGCGCACCTCGCCGACCATGATGACGTCGGGCTTCTGGCGCAGCGCCTCGCGCAGCCCGGCCGGGAAGCTCGGCGTATCGGTCGGCACCTGGCGCTGCGAGACGATCGACGAGCGGCCTTCGAGTTCGTACTCGATCGGCTCCTCGATCGTGATGATGTGGGCGTTGCGCGTCCGGTTGATGTGTTCGAGCAGCGACGCGATCGTCGTGGTCTTGCCGGAGCCGGTCGGCCCCGTCACGAGCACGAGCCCCTTCGCGCTGTCGATCATCGAGCGCACGTAGGCGGGCAGGCCGAGCTTGTCGAGCGGCAGCGGTTCGAGCGGCAGGCGGCGAATCGAGATCACCAGCTTGCGGCCGCCGTTGGTGCGGTAGATGTTGCAGCGCAGCCGGCAGCGCGTCAGCACGAACGGGCGATCGATCGCGCCGCGTTGCAGATGCGCTTCCCAGTCCGGCTCGATCGCCGCGAGCGTCGGCACCATTTCGTCGAACAGCACCGGCTCCTCGCCGACGGCGAGCCAGCCGCGCGGCGCCTTGATCATGATCGGGCGGTCCTGCTCGATGTGGATGTCGGTGAAGGTCTGACGCAGGTCGATCAGTTCGAGAATTTCGCGCGTGAGGTCGCGGCGCTCCGGCAGCGGGGCGTTCATGGCCGAGGGTGTCCTGGTAATTCGAAGATAGACGGAACTTACATGAAAAATCTCAGAGGTGTCGGGGAAGCCGGCGCGAATTCGTTGTCCCAGCGGGGGCTGCAATGAAGTTCGCCGGTAGATTGAGGGCGCTCGCCGTCTGCGCGGCATTGGCGGCCTGCGGCGTGGCGCCGCAGGCCAGCGCGGCGCCGGTGCACTGGAAGAAGGCGATCGTCGACTACGAAGCCGAGGGCAAGGATATCAAGGACGTGCTGCGCGACCTCGGTTCGAGTCAGGGCATTCCGACGCGGATCGCGCCGGACGTCACCGGCACGGTCAGCGGCAAGTTCCATCTGCCGCCGCGCCGCTTTATCGACACGCTCGCCGCGTCGTTCGGCTTCGTCTGGTACTTCGACGGCGAGATCCTCGATATCACGGCCGCGTCGGATCTGCAGAGCACGCTCGTGAAGCTCGACACGGCGGACACCGCGTCGCTGAGCGACGCGCTCGACCGGCTGCACATCTCGGACGACCGCTTCCCGATCGTCTACGACACCGCGCAGGGCACGGCGCTCGTCAGCGGACCGCCGCGCTACGTGCAGATGGTGACCGCGGTCGCGAACCGGCTCGACAGCAACGCCGCGCGCGTGAGCGGCACCGAGGTGCGGGTGTTCCCGCTGCGCCACGCGTGGGCCGAGGACCGCACGGTGCCGCTCGACGGCCAGAAGGTGACGCTCGAGGGCGTCGCGGCGGTGCTGAACAACATCTACCATCCGCACAGCGAGAAGGGGCAAGGCCAGGGCCAGGGTAAAGGCGGCAACGGCAACCGCGGCGGCCACGCGGGGGCGGGCAGCGTGACGCGCGCCACGCCGCTCAACGACGTGAACGGCAACGCGAGCAACGGCCCGTACGTGCCGCCGCCGGTGCCGCC
>NZ_JAAGPS010000205.1:0-7535 GCF_017105025.1 Paraburkholderia sp. Ac-20336
TATCGCCGGCGAGCCGGTCACGCGTTGCCACCAGCGCGTGCGGTCGCGCTCGGCGAGCATGGCCGCGCAGCGCAGGTTGTCGAGCACGCTAAGCCGCGCGAACACACTCGTGCTCTGGAAACTGCGCGCGAGGCCACGGCGCGCGATCGCAGCCGGCGCGAGCCGCGTGATCTCCGCGCCGAACAGATGGATGCGTCCCGCGCTCGGCCGTGCACCGCCCGCGATCAGATTGAACAGCGTCGACTTGCCCGCGCCGTTCGGGCCGATCAGCGCATGCCGCTCGCCAGGCTCGATCTCGAGATCGACACCGCGCAGAATCCGCGTCGCACCGAAACGCTTTTCGATGTTGTAGAGACCCAGTGCCGGGATCATCGCGTCTCTCCGCTGGATGACGCAACGCGAGCGCGCCCGGCTTGAGGGGCGAGACGAGCGTGCGCGCGCATCGCATAGCGCGTGGTCAGCGCACCGAACGCGGCAAGCAAGGCCAGCGCCACGGCGGGCCACCACGACACCGCGCTCAACGCCGATGCAAGCGGCGCACCGTCAGCCCCCGCGTTTGCGCCGAAGCCGAAGATCGCGCCCGCCGCGCCCTCGTCCGCGCCGAATCGCGCGGCATAGGCCCACTGCACCGCGAGCACGACGGCCGCGCTCCACAGCACCGCCGCCAGCACACTCCATAGATAGGCGGCGCGGCGCCGCCGCCAGCCTTGCGCCGCGATGCGCGCCGCGTGCCGCGCGCAGAAACCCGCGAGCCCGTCGGGCGCGGCGAGCACGACGGCCACGAAGAAGAGACCCAGATAGAACAGCCACGCGCGCGTGACGCTCGCGACGATCACGCTGAAAAACGTCAACACGAGCGCGCCGGCAACCGGCCCGAAAAACGCAGCCGTCCCGCCGATCACCGTCGCGATCAGCACCGCGCCCGAGCGCATCATGCCGACGCTTTCCGTCGACACGAGTTCGATATTGACGAGCCCCATCGTCCCCGCCATGCCCGCGAAAAACGCCGACAGCACCACCACGCCATAGCGGATACGCGCCGGATAGCAGCCGATCGCGGCCGCGCGCGCCGGGTTGTCGCGCACCGCGTTCGCGAGGCGCATGAACGGCGTGCGCGACAGCGCGAACATCGCCGCGCTCGCGGCGAGACACCACAGCGCGATCAGCGCATAGGCCTCGCGCGCCGGACCGAAGCTCAGGCCAAAAAAGCGCGGGCCGCTCGCGCGATCGATCGCGATGCCGGCCTCGCCGCCGAACCAGCCCGGCAGCGTCCACGCGGCCGCGACCACGAGTTCGCCGAGGCCGAGCGTAATCATCGCGAACGCGGTGCCGGCGCGGCGCGTCGCGATCAGGCCGAACAGCAGGCCGCACAACGCGCCGCCCATGCCGCCGACGAGCGGCAGCAGCACGAGCGGCATGCCGGTCGCGTTGAACATGCGCGCGGCGATCAGCGCGCCGAGCCCCGCATAGGCGGCATGCCCGAACGACAGCAGCCCGGTCTCGCCGAGCAGCAGGTTGTAGGAGAGCGCGAACACGATCATCGTCGCGGTCTGCGCGAGGTACGCGAGCAGCCAGCTTTGCGACCCGACGAACGGCGGCAGCGCGAGAAAGACGGCGAGCGCGAGCCAAGGTGCGAACGAACGCGCGGACGGCCCACGCCCAGCGGTTTGCGGTGCAGTCCCAGGGCGCTCCGGGTGCTCCGGGTGCTCCGGGTGCTCCGGGCGTTCAGGGCGTGCTGCGGCGCCCCTCGCCTCCGCCCCCGCATCCCGCTTACGCATGATCCCCCCGCCGTCCGAACAGCCCTCGCGGCCTCAGCGCCAGCACCGCGACGAGCAGCAGATACGGAATCAGCGGCGCGAGTTGCGCGAGCGTCAGCGCGTCCCAGTCGGGCGGCAACGCCACGCCGGCGACCGACAGCACCTCGCCCAGCGACACGTCGCTCGCCACCGCGAGCGTCTGCACGCAGCCGACCAGCAGCGACGCCACGAGCGCCCCGCTCAACGAACCGAGCCCGCCGATCACGACCACGACGAACACGATCGAGCCGAGCGATTCCGCCATCGCCGGCTCGATCACGAAGAGCGGCGCGCCGATCGCGCCGGCCAGCGCGGCGAGCGCCGTGCCGGCCGCGAATACCCCGGTGAACACGGCGGGCACGTTATGACCGAGCGCTTCGACCGCTTGCGGATGCGTTAGCGCGGCGCGCACGACGAGGCCCGTGCGCGACACGCGCAGCACCGCGACGAGCGCCGCGAGCATCGCCAGCGACACCGCCATCATGAACGCGCGATAGCGCGCGAAGCTCGCGCCGTACAGCGAGAACAGCGGACCGTCGAGCACGGCCGGCACCGGCGCGGACAGCGGACCGAGCCCCCAGCCGAGCTTGACCAGTTCGCCGAGCAGATACGCCGCACCGAACGTGAGCAGCAACTCGGGCAGATGACCGTGCGCGCGCACGCGCCGCAACAGCCAATGCTCGAACGCCGCGCCGAGCAGACCGACGACGAGCGGCGCGATCACGAGCGCGCTCCAGAACCCGGCGCGCGCGGCCACCGAAAAGCCGACGTACGCGCCGAGCATGTAGAAGCTCGCATGCGCGAAATTGAGCACGCCGAGCATGCTGAAAATCAGCGTGAGCCCGGCGGACAGCATGAACAGCAGCAGCCCGTAGCTGAGGCCGTTGAGGAGATTGACGATGAACGATTGCACGCGCTGAATCCGTTCCGGTCTGTCCCGACTCGCTTCAGCCCGCCTGCGCGGCCACGGCAAGCGGTTCGAGCGCTGCGCGCAGTTCGGCGGGCAGGTTCACGGGACGGCGCGTGACGCGATCCACGTAGACGTGCACGAAATGCCCCTGCGCGGCGGGTTCGACCTCGCCCTCCCGGAAAAGCCCGACTTCGTAGCGCACGCTCGACGTGCCGAGCCGCGCGACACGCAGGCCCGCGTCGATGCGATCCGGAAACACGAGCGGCGCGAAGTAATTGCACTGCGTCTCGACGACGAGCCCGATCGTCGCGCCCTGCTCGAAATCGAGCACGCCCGCGCGGATCAGATACTCGTTCACGACGGTGTCGAAATAGCTGTAGTAGACGACGTTGTTCACGTGACCGTAGACGTCATTGTCCATCCAGCGGGTCGTGATCGGCAGGAAGTGCGGGTAGGCGGAGCGTGGCGCGGGAGCGGGTTTGTTCATGAGGCGTGGGGTTTGATCGGCTGCGTGATGATAGGGGTATTTCTGGCGATAGCGATAGCGATGACGCAAGCGATGACAATGACCATGACGACAACAGCGGCGGTCAGGCGCGACGCGTGGCCGTGGCCGCTACCGCGCACCGCCTCGCCTCGTCACAGCGACTCGGTCAGCATGCGACGGTAATCGTCGGCCGTCGCTTCGCGCGGATTCGTGCGATGGCAATGATCGGCGAGCGCGCCCTGCACGACCTTGTCGAACATGCTCTCGTCGACGCCCATCTGCGCGAGGCCGGTCGGCAGACCGAGCCGTGCCGTCATGTCGAACAGCGCCTGCGCGAGATCGGTCTGCTCGGACAATCCCATCACGCGGCGCATGCGTGCGAAGCGACGCTCGGCCACCACGCTCGGCGCGCGTTCGTTGAAGCGCAGCACGGCGGGCAGCACGACCGCGTTCAGCGTGCCGTGATGCAGCGAGGTTCGGCCGTTCACCTTCAGCCCGCCCAGCGGATGCGACAGCGAGTGTACACAGCCGAGCCCCTTCTGGAACGCCATCGCGCCCTGCATCGACGCGCTCATCATGTTCAGACGCGCCTCGCGGTCGCTGCCGTCCGCGCATGCCCGCTCGATGCTGTGCCACGCGCGTTCGAGACCGTCGAGCGCGATGCCGTCGGCGGGCGGATTGAAGGCCGGCGCGAGGAACGTTTCGATGCAGTGCGCGATCGCGTCCATGCCGGTCGCCGCGGTCAGCCCCGGCGGCAGGCCGAGCGTCAGGCCCGGATCGCAGAGCGCCGCTTTCGGCAGCAGATGCCACGAGTGAAAGCCGAGCTTGCGGCCATCGTCGAGGATCACGATCGCGCCGCGCGCGACTTCGCTGCCGGTGCCCGCGGTGGTCGGAATCGCGATCAGCGGCGCGACGGCCTCGGTGATCTTCGCGCTGCCGCCTTCGATCGTCGCGTACTGCGTGAGCGGTCCCGGATGCGTGGCCGCGATCGCGACGCCCTTGGCGAGATCGATCGACGAACCGCCGCCCACCGCGACCAAGCCATCGCAGCCCGCGTCGCGATACAGCCGCGCGGCGGCCAGCACCATCGCCTCGGTCGGGTTCGACGGCGTGTCGTCGAAGAGCGGCACGTCGCCGAGCTTCAGCGCGTCGAGCGCGCGCTGCGCGATGCCGGCCGCGACGACGCCCTTGTCGCTGATGACGAGCGGCCGCGTCATGCCGATGCGCGCGCATTCGGCCGGCAGTTGCGACAATGCTTCGTAGCCCAGATGAATATGCGTCAGATAGTAGATGTAAGCCATGCCGTGCTTCTCCCGAGCGTGAGCTCATTGACCGCTGATTGACTTGGGTTGATCGTTCGTTGCCGCGCTGACTGGGTGCTGGTTCGGGTGCTGTTTTGTGCGTTGTTTGGTGTGCTATTTCGTGTGCTATTTCGTGTGCTATTTCGTGTGCTGGTTCGTGTGCTGGTTCGTGTGCTGGTTCGTGTGCTGGTTCGTATGCCGGTTCGTGCGTCGTCTGGTGTGGCCGATGCCGTGCGCCGTATCGAGCTTGTCTGCGCGGGCCGTGTCGTTTAGGCCTGCTTCGAGCTTCGCCGCCGTTGCCTCGTCGGCCCGTTATGTATCGTCGCCCGATGAAGTACCGCCGACGCGGGCAACACCATGCTCGCCGTCATCGCGCCGCCCGCGAACGCGACTCACTGCCCCGGCCGCTCGACGAATTCGAACGGCAGACCGCGCCGCCGCATCCATTCGCCGAGCGCCTGGCCGGTGCCCGCACGCCAGGGCCGCAGTTTCGCCGGCTCGACGAGCCGGTATTCGAGCAGTTCCGGCGACAGCGAGACCGTCCCATGCGCCTTCACGTGATACGCGATGATCAGCTCGTTCTTGCGAATGAACTCGTACACGCCGATCAGTTCGACCGACTCCGTCTGCAGCGACGTCTCTTCGAGCACTTCGCGCGCGATGCCCTGTTCCGGCGTCTCGCCGTTTTCGAGGAAGCCGGTAATCAGCGCGAACATGCCCTCGGGCCACGCAGCATTGCGCGCGAGCAGAATCTTGCCCTCGTACTCGACGATCGCGGCCACGACCGGCAGCGGGTTATTCCAGTGGACGTAGCCGCACACGGTATCGGGGCAGCTTTGGCGTATGCGGCCGCCTTCGTGCTCGGGGTCGGCGCGTTCGGTCAACGGCTTGGCGCAGCGGGGACAAAAGCGGTATTCGGTCATGTCGTGAGGTGTCTCGTGTCTTGTGTGTATGTCTGTCTGCCGCGATTGGACGCGGTCGGGGGCGGCTGCGTGCGATGGCGAGGAGTGAAGGCGGAAGATGATGGCGGCGGCGGCGCGCTTCGCTTCACGCCTTGCATCACGCCGCGCACAACTCGCGCAGCTCGGCGGCAAAGCGCTCGACCGTCGCGGGCTGCGTGTCCCACGCGCACATCAGCCGGCAGCCGCCCGCGCCGATGAATTCGTAGAACCTCCAGCCGCGCGCGCGCATCGCCTTCGCGGCGTGCGGCGGCAACTGCGCGAAGACCGCGTTCGATTCGCCCGGAAACATGATGCTCACACCCGGAATTTCCTGCAACCGCGTTTGCAGCAGACGCGCCATCGCGTTCGCGTGACGCGCGTTGCGCAGCCACACGTCGTTGTCGAGCAGGCCGAGCCAGGGCGCGGAGATGAAGCGCATCTTCGAGGCAAGCTGCCCCGCCTGCTTCAGGCGATAGGCGAAATCGTCGGCGAGGGCGCGATCGAAGAACACCACCGCTTCGCCGACCGGCAGGCCGTTCTTCGTGCCGCCGAAGCACAGCACGTCGACGCCCGCGCGCCACGTGATCTCCGACGGATGCACGTCGAGCGCCGCGACCGCGTTCGCAAAGCGCGCGCCGTCCATATGCAGCTTCAGATGACGGCGCTTCGCGATCGCCGCGATCGCGCGCACTTCCTCGACCGTGTAGACGGTGCCGACCTCGGTCGACTGCGTGAGCGTGACGACCTTCGGCTTCGGATAGTGGATGTCGGCGCGGCGCGTGACGACCGTTTCGATCGCATCGGGCGTGAGCTTGCCGCCGATGCCGGGCGCCGTCAGCAGCTTCGAGCCGCCCGAGAAGAATTCGGGGCCGCCGCATTCGTCGGTCTCGATGTGCGCGAGTTCGTGGCAGATCACCGAGTGATACGACTGGCATAGCGAGGCCAGCGCGAGCGAGTTGGCGGCCGTGCCGTTGAAGACGAAGAACACCTCGCAGTCGGTCTGGAACAGATCGCGCAGACGGTCGCAGACCTGGTTGGTCCAGGAATCGTCGCCGTAGGCCGGCTCGTGGCCGCTGTGGTTGGCTGCGATCAGCGCCTCGAGCGCTTCGGGACAGATGCCGGCGTAGTTATCGGACGCGAAATGTTGCATGGTGGCGCGGCGCGCCCGGCGACAGGCGCGTGGAAATGACGGGAAGCGGTCATTTTAGTGCGATCGTGCGATTTTGGTGAAGGTATGCGGGATGGGCGCCGGGTGTGGTGGTATCGGATGTCGGCCTGGGAAGGGGGATGAGGTTGGGGCTTGGGGCTTCGGGCTTCGGGCTTCGGGCTTCGGGCTTCGGGCTTCGGGCTTCGGGCTCTCCAAATCGTCGAACACCTCGGCCGTTAGTTGCAGCCGCAATCCGGCATACCGCCACGGCCACGCGGCATGCGCGCCACGGCGACCAGTCCCGCCGCCCCCGCCAGCAGCGCGCCCACGGCCAGCCACAGCGCCGGCGAAAACGATCCCGTCTGCGCGGCAATCGGCGCGGCCACCAACGGACCGACGATCTGGCCGATGCCGTAAGCCGCCGTCGCATAGCCCATCAGGCCGGCCGCGTCGTCGCCACGCAGACGCCGCGCCTCGCGCATCGCGAACAGCGTGATCGCGGTGAACGGCAGGCCGATCAGGATGCTGCCGAGCGAAAAACCGCCCGCCGTCGGCCAGACGATGCCCAGCGCGATGCCGAGCGCTTGCAGCACGTAGGAACCGGCGAGCAGCGCACGGTTGTCCCAATGCACGGGCAAACGCGCGGCCGCCATCGCACCGACGATCAGCGCCACGCCGAACATCGGCCAGAACAGGTCAGGCCACGACGAACCCGGCAGCGCGTGGCGCGCTATGACTGGCAGGAACGTCGCGGTGATGATGTAGCCGAAGCCGGGGATGCCGTAGAGCAGGACCAGCCAGAAGGCGTCGACACGGTGAGCGGTGGCGCTTCGATGGGCCGGGATTGAGTGGGCGTGCTCCTCGGCGGTGTCGGCCGAGGCAACGTGAGTCGATTCGGCCAACGCCGCGACAGCAGCGCGCTCTGACTCAAGATAGTCCGCCGCGCCCTCCCT
>NZ_JAAGPS010000206.1:0-232 GCF_017105025.1 Paraburkholderia sp. Ac-20336
AGCAGAGTGGCAAGTAGTGAGTGATTCCCTAGAGAACGAACGTCGGGCAGTGGAGTCGCGGACCGATACGCGCTCGCAACGGGCGACAGCGAGTGTGTGTGTGCTGTAGAGAGTGACGAACACAGGCACAGGGCAGAAGCGATGACGAGGACGTGATATGCGCGCGACGGACAAGTCACGTTCAGTCTTACGTCATCGCTGCTAAACACAGGCTTATGAAGTTTTTTTTTTT
>NZ_JAAGPS010000207.1:0-7124 GCF_017105025.1 Paraburkholderia sp. Ac-20336
TCCATGCCGCGCAGCTGTCGTGGCTGCCGATCGCGCGCGAGCCGCTCGTGATCGCGATGTCGACGGAGATGGCGGCGCGTGTGCCAGGCGCGGGCGGCGTGAATGGCGGGGTGGAAGACGGTCTGAAGGACGGTGGGCGTGGCCGCGAGAAGGGCGAGGCTGGAGAGATAGGAAAGGCACGAGGCAAGCCCGGCGCCGACCCCGGCGCGGAATGGCTCGACACGCCGGTGAGCCTGCGCGATCTCGCCGACGCGCCGCTCGTGATCTTCCCAAGACGTCTGGCGCCAGGCTTTTATGACATCATTATGGATTGCTACGGCGTCGCGGGTCTCGCTCCCCGGATCGGCCAGGAGGCGATCCAGATGCAGACCATCGTCAGCCTCGTGTCGGCCGGCATGGGCGTCGCACTGGTGCCGCAATCGTTGCGTAACCTGCGGCGCACGGGCGTCGTGTACCGGCCGCTGTCCGAGTCGGTGCCCGCAATCGAAACGGGTCTCGTCTGGCGTACGGACGAGGTGAGTCCGGTGCTCGCGGGCTTCATCGAGATCGTGCGCGCGCATGCCGCGACGGTCGCGCCGCGCGCCGAGCGCGGCGACGCTGCTGTAAAACCTCTGCTGTAGAAGCATTCCTGAACCTGAACTGCCCATAACCACACGATGCTTATTCACCCCAATTTCGACCCCGTCGCCATTCATCTGGGGCCGCTCGCCGTGCGCTGGTATGGCCTGATGTACCTCGTCGCGTTCATCGCGGCGATCGTCGTCGGCCGGCTGCGGCTGCGTTTGCCGTACGTCGCCGCGCAGGGCTGGAGCGCGAAGGATATCGACGACATGCTGTTCTACG
Organism: Paraburkholderia sp. Ac-20336; assembly: GCF_017105025.1. Classification (NCBI taxonomy): domain Bacteria; kingdom Pseudomonadati; phylum Pseudomonadota; class Betaproteobacteria; order Burkholderiales; family Burkholderiaceae; genus Paraburkholderia; species Paraburkholderia sp. Ac-20336. The sequence continues at coordinate 844 of NZ_JAAGPS010000207.1, forward strand.
GCGTGCTCGGTACGATCCTCGGCGGCCGGCTCGGCTACGTGCTGTTCTACAAGGCGAGCTTCTACTTCGCGCATCCGCTCGACATCTTCAAGGTGTGGGAAGGCGGCATGTCGTTTCACGGCGGCTTTCTCGGCGTCACGCTCGCGATGATCCTGTTCGCGTATCAGCGCAAGCGCTCGTGGCTGCAAGTCACCGACTTCGTTGCGCCGATGGTGCCCACGGGCCTCGCGGCGGGGCGTCTCGGCAACTTCATCAACGGCGAGCTGTGGGGCCGCGTGACCGATCCGGCTTCGCCGTGGGCAATGCTGTTTCCGGGCGCCGCGCCCGACGACGCCGCATGGCTCACCGCGCATCCGCAACTGGCCGCGCAATGGCATCTGAACGAAGTGTTCGCGCAATATCACATGCTGCCGCGGCATCCGTCGGAACTGTACGAGATCGCGCTCGAAGGCGTGGCGCTGTTCTTCGTGCTGATCTTCTTCTCGCGCAAGCCGAAGCCGCTCGGCGCGATTTCCGCGATGTTCCTGATCGGCTATGGCCTCGCACGCTTTACGGTCGAGTTCGCACGCGAGCCGGACGATTTCCTTGGCCTGCTCGCAATGGGTCTGTCGATGGGGCAATGGCTGTCGCTGCCGATGATTCTCGCGGGCATCGGCCTGATGGTGTGGGCCTATCGACGCGGGCGCCGCGAGCCGGCGCAGGCGGTGAGCGCGAGCTGAGCCTTGGGTCGATGCGGTTGATCCGTCGAGCCGCGCGCCGCGGTTTGCCTTGTCTTGTCGGGCAGCGTGGCGGTCGGCGCGGCGGGTCTTTAGAACCTTTAGAGTTTGCAGGTATGTGTGTTTGCGCGTTTGCGTTCCCGCGCGCGTTACTTCATCTGCACCGATCCCGACACGTTGACCGTCACCGTCGACGTGCCGCCTTCGAGCGGCATCGGCGCCACGCTCTTCGCTTCGGCGCCCATGGCACGCGCGCTCATCATCATGACCGGGCGCGGCATGACGCCGCCGTGATTCACATTGACCTCGCGGATCGAATAGCCATTAAAGCCGAATGCCTGCGCCGACGAAGCGGCCTGTTCGCGGAACGATCGGATCGCCTCGCCGGTGAGCTTCTGCTCGGCGGCACGCTGCGCTTCCGGCGACAGCGAGAAACTCACGTTGCCGACCTGCATGATCGATGCCATCTGTCCCGCGAGCTTCGATGCCGAACCGAAGTCGCGGGATTCGAGCACGACTTCGGCGCGGCCGCGCCACGTCGAAATGTGGCCATCGCGATCGGTGGACGGGAAGATCGAGAATGCGCCCGTGCGCGCCGTTACGCCGCTGACGCCGCGCGCCTTCTGCAAGGCGGCGTCGGCGCGCTCGTTCAGCGTGGCCGTGAGCGAGGACGGATCGCTCGCTTCCTGCTCGTAAAACAATGTGATGTCGACGACGTCCTGCGGGACTTCCGCGCTCGCCTGCGCATTGAGCGACAGCACGCCCGCGGGCTGCGGCATGACGCTTTGCGCGCGCGCGAGGGTCGGGGTCAGCGCGAGCGCGACAGGCGCGGTGCAGGCGAGAGCGAGTGCGAGGGCCCGTGCGGCTTGTTTCGTCATTGTTGAACTCCTTGTTTGAACAGGTTGTGCACGTGTGACACAAGTGACATGTGATGGCGTAGGGGTTGCGGGTTCTCTTTCGCGACGGGCTGGCTCGCCGGCCAGGCGAAGCCCTTCAATGAGCCCTGCAACACGCGTGTCCGATCATTAGGCGCGACTCGCGTTGTCTTGGTTCCCTAATTCGGCGTTATCCGCCATGCGGAGAACAACACGGTGCGTTCACCCGTTCGTCATAAGTCACGAACGAACGCCGGATATGCCCTTAAACAAGCTGTTTTGTGATGAAACGCCATTCGGCTTCGGTCACCGGCGTGATCGACAGACGGTTGCCTTTGGCGAGCACACGCATGTCCTGCAACTCGGCATGCTCGCGCAGCGCAGCAAGCGGAATCAGCGGAATCTTCTTTTTGAACACGACGTCGACGAGCATCCAGCGCGGCGTTTCCTGCGACGACTTCGCGTCGTAGTACGGACTCTTGTTATCGAACTGGGTCGGGTCAGGATACGCGGTGGACGAGACTTCCGCGATGCCCGCAATGCCAGGCTCGGGACAGCTCGAATGGTAGAAGAGCACGCCGTCGCCGATCTGCATGGTGTCGCGCATGAAATTGCGTGCCTGATAGTTGCGCACGCCGGTCCACGGCAACGTGCGATGCGGTGCGTTGGCGAGATCGTCGATGCTTGCTTCGTCCGGTTCGGACTTCATCAGCCAGTAGCGCATGAATCGAATTGAACGTGAGGGATTGAACGACGCGCGCGAACCGGTACATGCAAAAGGCACCTGAAAACAGCACCAGAAAACGCAGCCCAAAAGAAAAACGGCATCGAACCGAAGTACGATGCCGTTCCAGATAAGGTCCCCGCCTTAGCCGCTAGGCCGGCATCCTGAACCGGGGGTTCAGAATTGGTCGCAGTTAGCAACACTTCGGGTACATCAGACAGAGTGACGCGCACGCCCGTGCTACAAATTTCCGCAACCGTGCACATGGCATTGGTTCAAGGAATATATGACCTTGGCGAACCAGGCAGGGAAGCTAAACCGATGAAGCTACAGCAGTTCAAACTTTAACAGAAGAACTCAAACGCTTGCGAGAGGTGCTCATGTGCTTTACCAACACCGCACACCCGCTTTGCAAAAAAGTACTGCGTTTCAAGCTACTTCGTTGAATTCACGACCGGTTCGACATTGGGTTCGAAGCCGACTGTGACCGCTTACTGCAAGCTGTACTGTTCAATCACAGTACCGAGCTGTTCGTTCATTTGCTGCATTGTACGCCGGATTTCTTCAGCGGGAAATGCTTCTCCGTGTCGCACGCTGTTTTGCAGCTTAAGCAGTTCCGATGCCAGCGACAGCGCGGCCATGACGGCAATGCGATCCGTGCCGCGCACGTTGCTGCCGTTGCGGATTTTCTTCATTTCCGCATCGACGCGTGCGACCGCTTCGAGCAGGGCGGCTTCGGTTTCCGGCGAGCAGGCGAGACGATACGGTACGTCGAGAATCGATACTTCGATCTGCTTGGTGGTCATGCGTTTTCTCCGTGGCGGCTCACGTCGCTTTCCGCTTCCTCGGGTTCGGGTTGAGCGGAGTCGAGCAGATCGAGCTGGTTATCCGGTTCGCTGCTCGCGCGGGCACGCGGCAATTTCTCGAGAATCGCATTCAGGCGCACCTGAGCGTCGTCGATCTTGGCGGAGAGCGCATCGCGTTCCGCCTGCAGGGCATCGCGCTCCCCGCGCAATTGCGCGAGTTCCGCATGCGTGGCTTCGACTTCGGCACGCGTGTGCGCGAGTTGTTCTTCGAGCGCGAGCCGCGCTTCATGGTGGCGCTGGCTGATCGCAATCAGCTTGCCGATGTTCTGGGAGAGTGATTCGAGTTCGGTGAGCATGTGCTGCGTCCTCTAAAGACCTCGCATTTTAGCGCGGAATGTTACAGGTTCCGACAATTGTCTCGTTTCGAGACGTAACAACTTGGCTTTATGCAAGCATTTTCCCGACCATAAGATGAAAAACCGCTCGTCGATCGGACAATAACCTGCACTCAACGGCACGGCTCGCGCAGGGATTGACCTTTCTTGACGCTCGCCGGGGTCGCTCCTAAACTGGCCGCACTCTGGTGCCCGCGCGCGCTTTTCGGCGCGCGCAGTTAAACGGGAAGCAGGGCGCGCGCGGGGTTCGACACCGGCACGCGCGAACCTGCGCTGCCCCCGCAACGGTAAGCGACCGCACTCGTCATGCAGGTCGGTCCTGATTGCAGGTCGAAGCCGAGCCTGCAAGTGTGCCACTGCGCGTTACGCGTGGGAAGGCGGGGCCGATGTGTCGCAGCCCGGATACCGGCCAGAGGGAGAGGACGTCCCCCGCGAAAACGTTAAACATCGGGGGCGCCTCGTTACGCGTCGGCCTGCGGGGAAGCGGGCTGCGCACGCTATCCACAGGACTCTCACCCATGCTGTCCCCCTTCGCCCGCGCGGCGCTGCTCGCGTTCGCGGGTCTGCCGCCCGTCGTGCATGCGCAGACTGCCGGGACCACGGCTGCCGCGTCGGCGGCGTCTTCCGTGCCGGCCGATGTTGCATCGCCCGTTGCTTCGCCGGCTGCTTCGTCGGCCGCATCATCGGCTTCAGCTTCGAGCGCGTCCGCCGAGGCGAATACCAATGCCGATGCCGATGCGAACACCCGCGCGACCCCGCCGGCCACCGTACTCTCGCCAGTCGTCGTGACCGCCGAGCGCGGACCGCAGGCACTCACTGACACGATCCCGCCGACCACGCTGTTCGATCAGCAGGACATTGCCGACACGACCGCGACCGATCTGCCCGGCCTGCTGCAACTCGCGCCCGGCGCGCAAATCTCGCGTACAGGTGGCCCCGGTTCGACGACGAGCCTCTTTTTGCGCGGCGCGTCGTCGACGCAATCGCTGGTGCTGATCGACGGCGTGCGCGTCGATTCGGTGAGCCTCGGTTCCGCGCAACTCGCGCAGATTCCGCTCGACCAGGTCGATCACGTCGAGGTCGTGAACGGCAATGTCTCGGCGTTGTACGGCTCGGGTGCGATTGGCGGCGTCGTGCAGGTGTTCACGAAAGATGGCGGCGATCATCCGCCGCGCTTCAATTTTTCGCTGGGCTACGGCAGTTATCACACGCAGACGCAAACCGTCGGCGTCAATGGCGCGCTCGATCAGGACGGCCGCACGACCTTCAACATCTCGCTCGCGCGCACCAAAACCGATGGCTTTTCCTCGCTCGATCCGCTGCAAGCGCCCGGCGCGAATCCGAACGCGAACGGCAATCTGAACGAGAGCCTCTCGGCATCGCTGCGTCACAAGTTCAGCGACAGGTGGGACGCCGGCGTCACCTATTTCCAGTCGAACGGCAACAACAGCTACGACAACGCCTATGGCGAGCCGACCGATCTGAACAACCTCTATAGCAAGGTGCGTCAGGTCTCGGTGTTCGCGAACGGCAAGCTGACCGACTGGTGGACCACGCATTTCACGGTCGCCGAGGGCGACGACCGCAGCGTGTCGAATACCAACGGCATCGACAACGGCCGCTTCGATACCGACAATCGCCAGTACACCTGGCAGAACGATTTCGCGCTGGCCGCGAACCAGAAGCTGCAACTCGGCTACGAGCATCTCGATCAGAGCCTCGATTCCGATACGTTCGCGGCGCCCAACCGTCACGTCGATTCGGTATTCGCGGGCTATACCGCGCGCTTCGGCCGCAATCAGATTCAGGCTAACGTGCGGCGCGACCAGTACTCCGATTTCGGCGGGGCGAACAGTTACTATCTCGGCTATGGCTTCGACATCACCTCGCACTGGAAGGCAACCGCAAGCTATTCGGACGCGTTCCGCGCGCCGAGCTTCGACGATCTGTACTATCCGTTGAGCGGCAATCCGTCGATCCGGCCCGAGCGCAGTCATTCGGTCGAAGCGGGTTTGCAGTACGCATCGAACCTGCTCGGCGTGGTGCGTGTCAGTGCCTTTCAGACGCGCTATACGAATCTGATCGATTACGTGCAGACGATCCCCGGCATCTATCTGGCCGAGAACGTCGGGCACGCGAAAGTGCAGGGGCTCGAAGGATCGTGGAGCGGGCATGTCGGCAAGACCGACGTGCGCGCCTCGCTGACGCTGCAGAATCCCGTCGATCTCGACAACGACGTCGACCTCGTGCGGCGCGCGCGACGCTTCGGCTCGCTCGCGATCAATCGCAGCATCGGCGGCTGGCGCGTGGGCGGCGAGTGGATCGTGAGCGGCCCGCGCGTGGACAGCACCGGCAATCTGGGCGGCTATGGCATCGTGAATCTGTCGGCGCGCTACAACATCACGAAAGCGTGGTACGTGAGCGCGCAAATCGAGAATCTGCTGAACAAGGACTATGAAACGGCCTACTCGTATAACTCGCCGCGACGCGGTGCCTACGTCACGCTTGGCTGGCAGCAGCAGTAACGCACGCACCGGCGTGAGCGCGCGCGCATGAATCGCGCGCCGGGCTCGCTGCCGGCTGCCGGCCACGTCACGCCTACCATGCGCACGATGAACGCAAGGCGCGCGGCCGCGATCTGGCTCGGACTCGCGGTCATCGCCCTGGCCGTGCTGGTCGCGTCGCTCGCGCTCGGCAGCGTGCCGCTCGCGCCATCGCGCGTGCTGGCCGCGTTGATGCCGTGGCATGCCGGACCCGCGCGCGCC
>NZ_JAAGPS010000208.1:0-7093 GCF_017105025.1 Paraburkholderia sp. Ac-20336
TCACGCGGTTCTCGCGCGTGAGCATCGCGAGCGGCTTGCCGGCCGCGACGCCGCGCTTGATCCGCAGCAGCGTGCGCACTTCCTCGACGACGGCCCACAGCACGAGCACCGCCGCCTCACCCTCGCCGCGCAGCCCGTCGAGCATGCGCGCGAGCCGGCCGACGTCGCCCGCGAGCATCGCCTCGTTGAGCTTGAACACGTCGTAACGCGCGACGTTGAGCACGGCGTCCTGCACCTGATCGAAGCTCAGCGTACCGCTCGGATACAACAGCCCGAGCTTCTGGATTTCCTGATGTGCGGCAAGCAGGTTGCCCTCGACGCGCTCGGCGATGAACGCGAGCGCGCGCCGCCCCTCTTCGCCAGCCGCGACGCGCTGCCCCTGCGCCGCGAGCCGCTGGCCGACCCAGTTCGGCAATTGCGCGCGCTCGACCGGATCGATCTTCAGCGCGACGCCCGCCTCGGCGAGCGCGGTGAACCATGCGGACTTCTGCGTGGCCGCATCGAGGCGCGGCAGCGTAATCATCGTCAGCACGTCGTCGTTGACGGCGGCCGCGAGCGCCTTCAGCGCGTCGGCGCCTTCCTTGCCCGGCTTGCCCGACGGAATGCGCAACTCGACCAGTTGCCGGTCGCCGAACAGCGACATCGACTGGCTCGCGCCGAGCAGCGAACTCCAGTCGAAGCCGCGCTCGACCGTGAACACCGAGCGGTCGGTAAAGCCCGCCGCGCGCGCCGCCGCGCGAATCCGGTCGCTCGCTTCCTGCGCGAGCAGATGCTCGTCGCCGTACACGACGTACAGGCCGGCGAGTCCTTTGGCGAGATGCGTTTCGAGCGCGTCAGGTCGCAGTTGCATGGCGGGCGGTGAGCGGAATGGATGAAGTACGGTCGATCACGAACGGCGCGCCGCTCACAGCGGCGGCGGCGGCAGCGGCGCGCGCGGCGCGACGGCTGGCACGGCCTCGGCCGGCGTCGGATGCAGCGAGCGCACCACGCCGAGACGGCGGATCAACTGATCGATCGCGTCGTTCTCCATGTCGGTGAACAGAATGTCGGACTCGGCGGACTTCGCCTGCGAGAACTGATCGCTATAGGTCATCGCGCGATTCAAGGCGATCACACTGCCCGGAATCAGGATCGTGCCGTCCTTGCCGACCAGCGTGTACCCCATCTGCAGATTCAGCTGATACTCGGCGACGACACCGAGCGTATTCAGCGTCAGCGTGCTGATATTGCGGTTCTGCGAGATCTGCAGGATCGCATCGGCGTTGGCGGGCGAATTGACCACCACCGTGTCGCTGCCGCCCTGGATCATGCGCGTGAGCCGCGCGGCGGCCGCCGGCGTCGCGCCGGCCACATAGAGACGCTTGAACGCGTAGTCCTGCTGGCCGCGCAACTGGAAGCCGCAGGCCGACAACATCATTACGCTGCAAACGAGCGTCAAAAACGATCTGCGAGTCACATTCGCTCCCGGTTCGCTGTGGATTCGCGGGTCGGATACACGCCGCCAAACGGGCGGCGCGCATCTGCCGGCATGAGATCGTGGCCCGTCAAACGACCACGTTCACGAGACGGCCCGGCACCACGATGATCTTCTTCGGCGCCTTGCCTTCGCTAAACTTCGCGACCATTTCGTGCGCGGCCGCCTGCTGCTCGATCGCTTCGCGCGACGCGTCCTTCGCGACCGTCAGCGCGCCGCGCACCTTGCCGTTCACCTGCAGCACGAGTTCGATCTCGGCCTGCTCCAGCGCCTTCTCGTCGACCTTCGGCCACGGCGCGTCGAGCAGCGTGCCGAAGGCGTCGGCATAACCGAGTTCCTGCCAGAGCTGGAACGTCAGGTGCGGCACGACCGGGTACAGCACGCGCAGCATCACGCCGTAGGTTTCGCGCAGCACGGCCGGCTGCGCGCCCTTCGCGCCGTCGAGCGCGTTGAGCATCTTCATCGCGGCCGACACCACCGTGTTGTACTGCAGGCGCTGATAGTCGAAGTCGGCCTGCTTCAGCACGCTGTAGATCTCGCGGCGCAGCGCCTTGTCGGCGTCGTTCAGTTGCGCGGCGTCGAGCGGGCCGCCCGCGCGCAGCGCGGCTTCGTTCGTATGACCGAAGTTCCATACGCGACGCAGGAAGCGGCTCGCGCCTTCGACGCCCGAGCCCGACCATTCGAGCTGCTGCTCGGGCGGAGCCGCGAACATCACGAACAGACGCGCGGTGTCCGCGCCATGCTGATCGATCAGCATCTGCGGGTCGACGCCGTTATTCTTCGACTTCGACATCTTCTCGACGCCGCCGAGCACGACCGGCTGGCCGTCCGCGTTGAGCACCGCGCCGACCGGGCGGCCCTTGTCGTCGAACGACACGGTCACGTCAGCCGGGTTGTACCAGGTCTTCTTGCCCGCGTCGTTTTCGCGGTAGTAGGTTTCGTTGAGCACCATGCCCTGGGTGAGCAGGTTCTTCGCCGGCTCGCCGAACTTCACGAGACCGAGGTCGCGCATCACCTTCGCCCAGAAGCGCGAGTACAGCAGGTGCAGGATCGCGTGCTCGATGCCGCCGATGTATTGATCCATCGGCGCCCAGTAATCGGTACGCTCGTCGACCATCGTCTTCGCGTCCGGCGACGCGTAGCGGTAGAAGTACCAGGACGAATCGACGAAGGTGTCCATCGTGTCGGTTTCGCGCTTGGCCGCGCCGCCGCACTTCGGGCACGTGCAGTTCACGAACGCTTCGGACTTCGCGAGCGGGTTGCCCGTGCCGTCCGGCACGAGGTCTTCCGGCAGCACGACGGGCAAGTCCTGTTCCGGCACCGGCACGTCGCCGCACGTCGGGCAGTGGATGATCGGAATCGGCGTGCCCCAGTAACGCTGGCGCGACACGCCCCAGTCGCGCAGACGCCACGTGATCTGCTTGTCGCCGAGGCCGAGTGCCTTGAGGTCGGCGGCGATGCGGTCCACCGCCGCGTCGTATGCAAGGCCGTCGTACTTGCCGCTGTTCACGAGCGTGCCGGTCTTCTCGCCGTACCACTCGGCCCAGGCATCGGTCGAGAACGCCTTGCCTTCGACCGCCACCACCTGTTTGACCGGCAGACCGTATTTCTTCACGAACGCGAAATCGCGCTCGTCGTGCGCCGGCACGCCCATCACCGCGCCTTCGCCGTAGCTCATCAGCACGTAGTTGCCGACCCACACCTCGACCTGCTCCTGCGTCAGCGGATGCGTGACGTAGAAGCCGGTGGCCATGCCCTTCTTTTCCATCGTCGCGACGTCGGCTTCGGCAACGCCGCCGCGCTTGCATTCGTCGATGAACGCCTGCAGTTCCGGCTTGTCCTGCGCGAGGCGCGTGGCAAGCGGATGCTCGGCGGCGACCGCGCAGAACGTGACGCCCATGATCGTGTCGGCACGCGTAGTGAACACGCGCAGCAGCTTCTGTTCGCCGTCGATTTCGTACGGGAAGCCGAAGTTCACGCCGAAACTCTTGCCGATCCAGTTCTGCTGCATGATCTTCACGCGCTCGGGCCAGCCGAGGCCTTCGAGGTCGTTCAGCAGCTCATCGGCGTACTGCGTGATACGCATGTAGTACATCGGGATTTCGCGCTTTTCGACGAGCGCGCCCGAGCGCCAGCCGCGCCCGTCGATCACCTGCTCGTTGGCGAGCACGGTCTGGTCGACCGGGTCCCAGTTGACGGTGCCGGTTTTCTTGTACGCAATGCCCTTTTCGAGCATCTTCAGGAACAGCCACTGGTTCCACTTGTAGTAGTCGGGGCTGCAGGTCGCGACTTCGCGCGACCAGTCGATCGCGAGGCCCATCGACTGCATCTGCTTCTTCATGTAAGCGATGTTGTCGTAGGTCCATTGCGCGGGCGGCACGTTGTTGGCCATCGCCGCGTTTTCGGCGGGCATGCCGAACGCGTCCCAGCCCATCGGCATCAGCACGTTGTAGCCGTTCATCCGCAGATAGCGGTACATCACGTCGTTGATCGTGTAATTGCGCACGTGCCCCATATGCAGCTTGCCCGACGGATACGGCAGCATCGAGACGCAGTAGAACTTGGGCTTGTCGGTGGTTTCCGTCGTCTTGTAGGCGTCGATGGCGCGCCATTGTCCTTGCGCGGCGGCTTCGACGTCGGAGGGAACGTATTTTTCGTGCATGGTGTGATGGGATCGCTGGGTTCGGTGCTTTCGCACCGGCCTGGTGCTCTGCTGGATGGAACTGGATGGAATCGCGTCGTTTCCCCTTCGCGGGGAAAGGGCTGATTATACCGTTCGCGGACGGGCGCGCCGCGCGGCATGGCGCACGGGTCGGCGGGCGTGAGCCGGGCGTGGGGCATCCGCATCGCGAGCACCGCGCCGGCGCAAAAGATTCATGCGGGTCCGGCGGGGTTCGGATTGCCGCGCGTACCGACGCAAACGCGGCATGGCCGGCGGTGCAGGAGCACGCGGGCAGCGGCCTTCGCCTCGGGCGCGAAGCGCCGGACCTTGAACGCCAGGTCAGACGTCACGTTGGGCGTCATATCGAACGCCGCAGCTCGTCAACGTTGCGCGGCGGGCGGCGGCGGATCGGTCACGAAGCCGATGCGTTCGAGCCCCGCCTGTTGCGCGGCGCCCATGACTTGCGCGATCACTTCGTAGCGCGTCGAGCGCTCGGCGCGTAGCTGGATTTCCGGCTGCTCGGTCTGCTTGCCGGCCTCGGCGAATTGCGCACGCATCTGCGCGAGCGTGATCGGCTGGCTGTTCCAGTACAGCCGGCCGGCGGCGTCGATCGAAAGGGAAATGGTTTGCGGGGTCTGACGCGCGGGCGCCGCCGCGACCTTCGGCAGATCGAGCCGGATCGCATGCGAAAACAGCGGCGCGGTGATGATGAAAATCACGAGCAGCACGAGCATGACGTCAATCAGCGGCGTCATGTTGATCTCGGCCATCGGCGCGGCCGCCTGCTTTTTCTCGAGTCCGCCGAATGCCATATCGCCTCCTTGTGCTTCCTTGCGTCTGGGCCTGTCTGGGCCTGTCCGCGGGCTTGCCCGAGCTTGCAGAAGCGGGTACGCGCTTCCGCGATCCTTCGCGAGCCGCGGTGCGCCCCGGCCCGCCGCGCGTCAGCGGTGCGCTTCGTGCGCCGCCTGCTGCGCGCGCACTGGCGGCGGCACGTGCTCGGACGACGCGCACACGTAGACGTGCAGATCGTGTGCGAAGCCGTCGAGTTCCTCGGACAACTGCCGCGCGAGACGCCCGAGCACGTTGTACGCCAGCACGGCTGGAATCGCGACGACGAGACCGAACGCGGTCATGATCAGCGCTTCGCCAACCGGCCCGGCGACGTTTTCGATCTGCGCCTGGCCGCTCGCCGCGATGCTGCCGAGCGCGTGATAGATGCCCCACACAGTGCCGAGCAGGCCGACGAACGGCGCCGTGCTGCCGACCGACGCCAGCAGCACCTGGCCGAATTCGAGCCGCCGCTGCGACGCGTTGAGCGCCTGGCGCAGCGCCCGCAATACCCGTTCGCTACGCTCGACGCGCGCGAGCAGCGCGCCCGGAATGTCGACTTCGGCCGCATGCAGTGCCGCTTCGGCGAGCGGCGCGAACACGCGCTCGCGATCCACGCGGCGCAGCGTGGCGACGCCCTCGGACAATGTCGGCGCCTGCCAGAACTGTGCGATCGCCCGCGTGGCCTGGCGTTTCGCGCGCGTCAGGAACCAGCTCTTGACGAGCAGAAAGCACCAGCTCGCGATCGACATGGCCAGCAGTACGTACGCGACGCCATGCGTGATCGCGTCGCTCGTCTGCAGGTAATGGATGATGCCGCTGCCGCCTGCCATCTGACCTCGCCGTAGGAAAGTGACTTCAGGAGCGCGCTCGAAGCCGCGCGCCGGCGTGCGCCACGCGCCCGCTGAGCGCACTTAATGCACTCAGCGCAGGCCAAGCACGTCCTGCATGTCGAAGAAGCCGGTTGCGTGGCCTTCGAGGAACCGTACAGCACGAAGCGCGCCTTGAGCATACGACAACCGGCTCGCCGATTTGTGCGTGATCTCGATGCGCTCGCCGATGCCGGCGAACAGCACCGTATGATCGCCGACGATGTCGCCACCGCGAATCGCCGAGAAGCCGATCGTGGACGGATCGCGCTCGCCGGTCACGCCTTCGCGACCGTAGACCGCGCATTCGTCGAGATTGCGGCCGAGCGCGTCGGCGATCACTTCGCCCATCGTCAGCGCGGTGCCGGACGGCGCATCGACCTTGTGACGATGATGCGCCTCGATGATCTCGATGTCGTAGCCGGTCGCGAACTGGCGTGCCGCGTATTCGAGCAGCTTCAGCGTGACGTTCACGCCGACGCTCATGTTCGACGCGAACACGACGCCGATCTTCTCCGACGCCGCGCGCAACTGTGCTTTCTGCTCGTTATCGAAGCCGGTCGTGCCGATCACCATTTTCACGTTGTGGCGCTGCGCGGCTTCGAGGTGGCGCAACGTGGCGTCCGGGCGCGTGAAGTCGATCAGATAGTCGGATTCGGCGAAGACGCGCTCGATGTCGTCGGTGAGCAGCACGCCGGTCTGCTTGCCGAGGAACGCGCCGGCGTCCTGCCCGGCCTGCGCGGAGTCCGCGCGGCACAGCGCACCGGACAGCGTCGCACCGGCATCGTTAAGGACTGTTTCGATGAGCATGCGGCCCATACGGCCCGATGCGCCAGCAATGGCAATTTTCATGACGATGAGGGTTCGTAAAAAGACACGGGCAGACACCACCCGCAGACACGCCGCGGCAATGCGGGCGAAAGCGGCGGCAGGCTGCGGAATCGGACAGCACGGCGAGGCGCCGCGCCTCGCGGGACAAGCGGAGAAATCCGGCGGGCGCCACGCGCGGCGCGCAGCCCGCCTTACAACACGGACAGTCTGATTACTCGCCCGTTCCCGAATTCGACGAGGAACCGGTGAGCGGTGCGTTCAGCGTCGGGCCGCCGCTACCCTGCGAGCCGGTCGGGCCGACCGGGTTGCTCTGCGTGGCCGGAGCCGGCGGCGGCGGACGGTGGAACTGGAATTGCGGCTGGCCACCGCTCGTCGGACCCTGATTCGGGATGCCGCCGCCGTTCGCGGTCGGCACGGCCGACCGCACGG
>NZ_JAAGPS010000209.1:0-7053 GCF_017105025.1 Paraburkholderia sp. Ac-20336
AGCCATGCCTCGGTGCGCGCGCGATCCATCTCCGGGCGGCCGGTGATGATCGCGCGAACGCGCCGCAGATCGATGCCGGGCAGCACCTCGAACGGCGGCAGCGCGTCGCGTTCGGCGAGCGCGGCGGCGAGGTCTTCGTCGTAGCGCGCGAGCGGCACGTCGGGCAGCAGGATGCCGTCGAGGTCGATCGCGTAGGCCGCGTACTCGTGGTCGTCGGCCATGGCGGACGCGGCGCCGGCCTCGACGCGCGCCCAGTCGTCGCGATAACGCTCGGTGTACGCCTGGCGCTCCCACGGAAACAGTGCGAAATAGCCGCGCGCGTCGATCGCGTAGTCGGGCTGCGTGCGGCTCAGATCGTCGACGGCGCCGGTCAGCGTTTTCACTTCGAGCCCTTCCGCCTGCAGGAACGCGATGCAATCGACGAGCGTGAAGCCGCGCCCGGCGATGTCCTCGCACAGCAGCACCTTCGAGCCGCGAGGCGGAACCGGCAGCGTCGAATCCCACGCGACCTCGCGCGCGCCGCGGTCGTAGCGCAGGAACGCGACCGGCGTGCCGACCGCGTGCGACACCATCAGCGCGAGCGGCGCGCCGCCGCGTAGAATGCCGAGCGCCATCGTGAAGCGCTCGGCGAGCAAGGCGGGTTGCAGCGATTCGATCCAGTGATCGAGCTGTTCGTAGGTGAGGGGCAGGACCGGCTTGTTCATGGCTGTCGAAGCGCCGCGTGGCGCGTGGCGGGCGAGTGTCTCGGCAGGCACGGGAAGCTCGCCGGCGTGGCGCGGCGGTCCCCGTTTTTGCGACACTGGATTTTGGCGATATTATGCATGCGGGTCAAAGATAGCGTGTCGGGGGTGACACGCGTTCGGCGGCGCGGCACGACGTATCGCATGAGATCGCGGCGGTCGCGGCGGGTAGCGCGAGCGCCGTCTCCACCCTGTTGACGCAGGGGCGGCGACCCACGAGGGCGGGGCAAGGGAGCAAGGGGAGTGGGGAAAGCGTCGCGCGCCATCCCGGCGGAGTCGCGCCGCGGGCCGATCCCGCGGATCAACGAAAAACGGATAAGAAAGTCGATGGCCAAAGTCATTGCAACACTGCGCGGCGCAATCGGCGCAATCGGCGCAATCGGCGCAATCGGCGCAAGCGGCGCAAGCGGCGCGCTCGGACCGGTGCGCTGGATGATGGCGCTCGCCTTCGCGCTGACCGCCTGCTGCGCGCAAGCGCAGGAGCCAGCGCAGGCGCCGCCGCTCACGCTCGACGTGTGGGGCAAGATCAGCAACACGAACGACGCGGCGCATCGCGTCTATCATTTCAGCGAAGCCCAGCTGCTTGCGCTGCCCGTTCATTCGATCACGACCGGGACCACCTGGACGCCGCGCTCGACCTTCACGGGTCCGCTGCTCGCCGACGTTCTGAAGACGGTCGGCGCAACCGGCCGCGAGATCGAATTCCGCACCTTCGACGACTACACCTACACCGTGCCGGTCTCGGACGCCGAGCGCTACGGCGTGATCGTCGCGTACAGCATGAACGGCCAGCGCCTGAAAATCAGCGACTTCGGGCCGCTGTTCCTCATCTACCCGCGCGACGAGTTTCCCGATGAACTGACGGGCGCGCTCGGCGACTCGAAATTCGTATGGCAGATCAAGGCCCTCATCGTCAAATAGTGCGCAGTCCGTGGCGCCGCGTGTTCCACGTGCTGATCTGGCTTACCGCGCTGGCGGCACCGGCCGGCGCGATCGGCTATCTGCTCTATGCGAATCTGCTGAACCCGCGCGTGACCGAGCAGTTGACCGGCACCTATGACGGTTTCTATTGGGACGCCGCGCAGTTGCAGATCGCGTACGGGCGCTTCGAGAGCCAACTGCTGCTGTATCAGTCCGGTGTCGACGACGACTATCAGCGGCTGCAACTGCGTTTCCAGCTGCTGCAATCGAAGCTGCGCGTAATCGACGGCTCGACGCACCGGCTCGCCGCGCAACTCGCGCTGCTGCAGCGTCAGCTCGACGAGATCGGGGCGCTCGAACAGGTGCTCGACGATATCCAGCCCGAGGTCGACGCGCTGCCGCGAGACCGCGGCGGCGCCGCGCAGATCGTCTCCAAACTGCGCCAGCACTGGAACGAGGTCAACGATCTCGCGCTCTCGCGCCGTTTCGCCGACGTCGCCGACCGCGAGGCGATGAACCGCGATTTCATCGACAAGCGCCGCATGCTGTTCGCGGGCGGGCTGTTGCTGCTGTTGCTGTCGGCGGCGGCGACGCTGCTGCTTGTGCTGAACGGCCGGCGCCGCGCGCGGCTCATGCATCAGCAGCGCGCGGCGCTCGACGCCGAGCATCAGGCAAGCCGTGCGGCGCGCGAGGCGAGTCTCGCGAAGGACGCGTTTCTCGGCATGATCAGCCATGAGTTGCGCACGCCCTTGCATGCGATCGTGTCGTCGGTCGAACTGCTCGGCTTCAACTATCACTCGGAGGCCGACCGCAAGGTGATCCAGCGGCTCGAAACCGCGGCGCGCCATCTCGAAGCGCAGATGAAGGACCTGACCGACTACGCACGCCTCGGTGCCGGCAAGCTCGAATTGCGGCACGAGCATTTCGAGCCGCGCGAGCTGCTCGCGTCGATCGTCGACGAACACACGATGTCGGCCGAAGCGCGCGGGCTCAAGCTCGACAGCGAGGCGAGCGGCGTGAGCGGGCTCGTCGAGTCGGACCCGCACCGCATCCGCCAGATCGTCAGCAACCTCGTCACGAATGCGATCCGCTATACCGAAACCGGCACCGTGCGCGTACGGTTGCTGCAGCGGCCGGCGCTGCTGAGCTTCGTCGTCAGCGATACGGGGCCGGGCGTGCCGAACGCGCAGATTCCGCTGATCTTCCAGGAGTTCACGCAACTCGACGCCTCGCGCACGCGCCGCTACGAGGGTGCGGGGATGGGACTCACGATCGTGCAGGGGCTCGTGAAGCTGTTCGGCGGCACGGTCGACGTCGCGAGCACGCTCGGCGAAGGCACGACCTTCACGGTGACGATTCCGGTCGTGCCGGTCTCGACGGTCGAGCCGACCGGTGTCGCGGCGCAGGCCGAGCCGGGCGGCGCGCGGCCGTGCGTGCTGATCGTCGACGACAACCGGCTGATCCGCGAGTCGTTCAGCGAAATGGTCGCGCACATGGGCTATGACGCGCATGCGCTCGGCAATGCCGACGACGCGCTCGCGTGGCTCGACACGCACCGCTGCGACGTGGTGCTGCTCGATCTGCATATGCCGGAGCGCGACGGCTATACGTTTCTCGCGGAGTTCGCGACGCGCGGCGGGCCGTCGGCGGGCGTGCCGGTAATCGTGGTCAGCGCCTATGCGCCGGAGGTCGTGCGGGAAGGAGAAGGCGGCTCGCCGGAATTCTTCGAGGCGTTATTAAAGCCGGTACATTACGGTGATTTGCGCAATGCGCTGCAGCGGGCGTTAGCGGCGCGGCATGCGCTGTGAGGCGCGCGGCGCTTCAGCGCCGCCGCGTCACGGCCGGTTCAGGCGCTTCGACAGATCCGCGACGAGAATCGCCATGCGCGCGGGCTTCTCGTAACACGCGACGTCGTAGTTGCGGATCACCTGGCTGATCTCCGACTCGCTCGCCTTGCCGGTGAGCAGCTCGCCCGTCAGCACGAAGATCGGCGCGTCCGGATTCTCCGAGCCGCGCACCGCGCCGATCGCGGCGGCCGACGTCTGCGCGCCGAACAGCCAGTCGATGATCACGCCGTCGAACACCTGGGTCTGCAACTGCTCGGTGAAGGCCGCGAGTCCGTAGATCGCCACCGCCGCGAAACCGCTGCGTTCGAGGTAGTCGCGCAGGTTGTCGGCGCTCGCCTGATCGTCGTCGACGACGGCGATGGTCGGCTTGTCGGTCTCGGCGCGGCGCGGATAGATCTCGATCTTGTGGACTTCGTAGGCGCTCTGGTACAGCGTGCCGTCATGGCGCGCGACGCGCCATTGGCCGAGCCGCGCATACGCGACGAACTCGGGGCGGCTGCCCGCTTCGAGCGCGGCGCCGACCCAGGCGGTGCAGGCAAGCTCGGTCGAGCCGATGCAGAACACCGCTTCCTGGGCGACCGCGCCGACCACGCCCGGATCGAGCGATTGCGCGCCGAACAGCTGCGCCGCCGGTTCGTCGAACACTTCGGCGACTTTCTTGATCTGCGAGAGGGTCCAGGGGCTATTGCCGCGCAGCTTGCGGTGTCCCTGGGAAAAACTCAGATCGAGGATGCGGCATAGTTCCGTGGTTTGCTGGCGTTTGCCGATTCCATGCCGGCTCATCAACTCGCGCACGCGCTCGGCAACCGCGATGGAGTCGGGTGAGTTTGTTTCGTTGGCCATACTGCGTAAGAATCCGCCGTCTTAAAAGGTACAGAAAAGGTACAGGAAAAGCGCGGTGCGAGAGACACTGCGCAGCCGCGCGCAGTCAATACACATACCGCGCCGGCGCGGGGGACAGCAAATGTACCGTAAAAAAATCACAATTTATGATTTTGTCGGGCCATCAGCCGACGCCGGCCCTGCGAAGGACGCAACGGGCATGCCCGCCATTTTTGATGTATTTCGCATCAAAACGAATTTTACCGATGAAACGATGACGTATCTGTAGGGTATGCCGCGCATGAGTTCCGTGCGAGCCTAGCTTGCCGGCATCTTTTCGAGCCTCGCCGCCGAGCTTTTCAGGCCTTTGAAAATCCGCTCCGCGACCTTGCCCGGAAAC
Source organism: Paraburkholderia sp. Ac-20336 (assembly GCF_017105025.1). Taxonomy (NCBI): domain Bacteria; kingdom Pseudomonadati; phylum Pseudomonadota; class Betaproteobacteria; order Burkholderiales; family Burkholderiaceae; genus Paraburkholderia; species Paraburkholderia sp. Ac-20336. The sequence continues at coordinate 4,731 of NZ_JAAGPS010000209.1, forward strand.
CGCTCGGGCAGCCGTGCCGCGACCCGCTCGATCACCGCGGGCGTCTGTTCGATGAGGCGCGCGATCAGCGGCTCGGCGTCGGCGCCGTAGGAGCACTTCAGCGCCATCGCGTTGAAGTGGCGCCGCTGCACGTCGCGAAACGCATCGTGCTTGCTGCGCGACCACAGGCCCATCGCGAGCCGTGCCTTGTACCACGACCACTGGTTCGGGCCGTTGCCCTCCACCGGCCAGATCGACATCACGTCGTAGAGCGGCGTGAGCCGGAAGTAGCCGCCCGCGAGCAGGCGGATGCTGAAATTCTTCGCGTGGCCGTCCGGCGCCGCGAGCATCCAGAACAGGATCTGGCTGGCGAGCAGCGTTTCGAGGTCCTGCCGCGCGTCGACCGATTGCTGGAGAATCCGCGCAAGATCGCGCAGGCCCGGGCCGCCTTCGTTTTCGTACTTGCGATGCGACGGCACGCCGTACACCTGGCAGAAGTCTTCCTGCGGCAGACGCAGCAGCCATTGGCCGCTCGAATGCATCTGCCGGTCGAAGCGCTCGACGGCGAGCACGCGCTGCTTGCCGAATCTCAGCACCTCGGCGTTCGCGGCCGGCAGGCCGTACTCGCGCAGAATCTGCAGACACAACCATTCGTTTTCGACCGACGTGCTGAGATCGGCGAGCCGGTTGCCGACGAGCCCGAGCGGCAGCTTGAAAATATGCGTGGTGGGCGTGGCGCCGTGCGGCCGCTGCCATTTGCCGTCGTGCCAGAGCAATGCGGTTTTCTCCTGGGCGCCCGCGAGCGAGATGCGGAAGTCGTCGGTTTCGTCGGGTGCGCCGAGTGCCGGACCGCCGACCGTTTGCGCGAGCAGCGCCTCGATCTCGTCGTCCGTGAGCGGGGTGCCCTCGATGCGGCCGACGCCGTCGGGCCTGTCGTCTTCGCCGAGCAGTTGGACCGCGCCGACGCAGTCGCGGCCGATCGCCCGCAGCAGATCGAATGCGTCGAGCGTTTCGGTCTGGTAGCGTTGCGCGATGCGTTTTCTGATGACGTCGCTATCGGGCAGCAGGTTGTCGAAGTAGTTGAGCACGCGCGGCCCTTTGTGCGGCCAGTTGCCGGGCGTGAACGGCAGCGATAGCGACAGCGGCCGGCCCGCGGCCGAGGCGATCCACGGGAGATCGTAGGAGAATTCCATCGGGCCGCGCGAGGGCAGGCGCCAGATGCCGACGCGCTCACCGTTGGCCCAGACCGACAATGCCCGTGCGTGAGTCGCGCGCCCCATCTCACCACTCGATGATCGGCGCCGGTTCGGCAACCGGCTGGTTTTTGTCGAGCATCTGCAACTGCAGGCCGTAGGCGCCGCACAGCGCGAGCAACTGGGCGAGCGTAAGCGCGCTCGCGTCGGTTTCGAGCGACGAAACGCGGCTCTGGCTGACGCCGATGCGCGCGGCCGCCTCGGTTTGCGTGAGGCCGGCCTGCCGCCGGCTGGCGGCGAGCAGTTGGGCCATCTGGTCTGCCTGAGCGATGAGATGAAGCATGGCAAAATATCTGCGAGACGAATATTTGCAATATATTCGCCAAACGAATATTTGTCAAATATGCGTGTGGCGAATAATGTGCGAATGCCCGGGAAATTCGCTGAGCGCCAGTCCTGGCGGGCTTCCCGCCCGGATCGCCGGTCCGCGCATTGCGGACAACTCGCGCGCCTGCGAAGATGACGTCCACGTTCAGGACCGTTCGCCCGCTGGTTGCGGCTCGATGAACATCACGCCATGCCCCCCGACCCGATAACCGCGATTCAATGACCACGACTTACCCGCTGCATTCGCACTTCACCCGCGCCGATCAAGCGTTTCCCACCCATGCCGACGTCGTGATCGCCGGGGCCGGCATCATGGGTTGCGCGGCCGCCTACTACCTCGCGCGCCGCGGCCTCTCGGTCGTGGTGCTCGACAAGTCGCGCATTGCCGGGCAGCAGTCGTCGCGCGCATGGGGCTTCGTGCGCCAGCAGGGCCGCGAAGCCGCCGAGGTGCCGCTGATGATGGAGAGCATCCCGTTGTGGAAAGAACTCGAGCGCGAGCTGAATTTCGATCTGGAATGGCGCCAGGGCGGCTGCCTCTACGTCGCGACCGATGAAGAAGACTGGGTGGCGTTCCAGCAATGGATGGACGTCGCGCGCCAGCACGGGCTCGACACGCGCACGCTCGAGCGCCGCCAGATCGATACGGTCGTGAGCGGCATGCAAGGTCCGGCGCTCGGCGGCCTCTACACGCCGAGCGACGGCCAGGCCGAACCGCGCCGAGCTGCGGCGGCGTTCGCGGCACGCGCGGCCGAAGCCGGCGCGCT
>NZ_JAAGPS010000210.1:0-6713 GCF_017105025.1 Paraburkholderia sp. Ac-20336
GGCCGCGTGACGGCGATCGTGCTGGCGCTTTCGCTCGGCGGCACGCCGCTCGGCGCGCCGGTGGGCGGCTGGGTCGCCGATCATTTCGGGCCGCGCTGGGCGCTCGGCGTGGGCGCGGCCTCGGGCTTCAGCGCGGCGCTGGTCGGCCTCGCCTATCTGATGCGGCATCGCGGGCTACGCTTTTACCTGGCAGGCGGGCGCCTGCGTTACAGCATCGACGACCCGCGCCCGGTCGCCGCCGCGGTCATGACGGATGCCGTGGCGACGGTGCAGCGCGGCACGCTCGACGCAGCCGAAGAGGATGCGGCTTCGAGCGTGTAAAACGCGCCGCGCCATGCAGTGGCCGAACCTCGACGCTTCGACGCCTCAGAACCCGCCCACGCCGCGCGTGACGAGCGCATAAGGTCCGCTCGTCAACTGCTCCCTGAGAAACTCGATGCACACCTGAATCCGCGCCGACGACGACAACCGCTCGGCCGTCACGGCCCACACGTCGGCCGGCTGCAGATACGCCGGCAGAATCCGCACGAGTTCGCCCGAGCGCAGGCTTTCGGCGACGTCCCAGATCGACACCATCACGATCCCGTAACCGTCCCGCGCCCATTGCACGACGATGTCGCTCAGATTCGACGCGACCGTGCCCGTCACCTTCACGCTCTTCTCGCCATGCGGCCCGGCGAGACGCCACACGCCGAAGCGGTCGTCGCGGCCGCGAAACAACAGGCAGTCGTGCTGCGCGAGGTCGGCGGGGTCGAGCGGCACGCCGCGCCGCTCCAGATAAGCCGGCGAGGCGCACAGAATGCGCGCGCTCTCCACCATCTTGTGCGCGATCAGATGCGGCTCCTGCACTTCGCCGACGCGCACGTCGATGTCGAAGTTCTCGCCGACCACATCGGCGCGCCGGTCCAGCAGTTCGAGCCAGATTTCGAGGTTCGGGTGGCGCTCGCGCAGCATCGTGAGAATCGGCGAGACATGCTTGCGGCCGAGCCGCAAGCTCGTGCTGATGCGCAGCACGCCGCGCAGCTCCGTGCGGCGATCGGCGAACGCGTCGGTCATGCCCTGCACGTCGTCGAGAATTTTCTGCGCCCACTGCAAAGCGGTTTCGCCATCGCTCGTCACGCTCACGCTGCGCGTGGTGCGCTGAAACAGCTTCACGCCGAGACCGGCCTCGAGCATCGCGATGCGCTTGCTCACATGCGACGGCGACAGGCCCATTTCCGTCGACGCCGCGACGAAGCTGCCGCGCCGCGCGATATGGCAAAACAGCTGCAGATCGCGCAGGAAGGATTCATTCGTGGCTGTGAGCGCATTCTGATTTGACATCTGGTCGCATTGTGTCGGGACGGAACTCTATTACCCTAGTCGTAACGGCTGAGTTGAGCAAGCGCCGGTCGGCAAGCCCAGGCGATTCATGCCGCACTGCGGCAACGCCCACCAGGAAAGTCCTGGCTTGCGAAGTCCTGCATTACAGGCGCCAATGATCCAGCCATAGAAGCTGACAAAAACACACTCTGATCAGGAGACGATATGGAAACGAACGCATCGGCAAGCGGCGGGCACGGCTCGCAGGCTCGCAAGGCAACCGCCAGCGGCTGGATCGGCTCGGCGCTCGAGTACTACGACTTCTTCATCTACGCTCAGGCCGCGGCCCTGATCTTCCCTCAGTTGTTCTTCCCTTCCGGCAATCCGAAGATCGCGATCGTCGCCTCGCTCGCCACCTACGGCGTCGGCTACGTGGCGCGGCCGATCGGCGCGCTCTTTCTCGGGCACTGGGGCGACACGCACGGCCGCAAGAACGTGCTGCTCCTCTGCATGTTCCTGATGGGGCTCTCGACGATGGCGGTCGGCCTGCTGCCGACCTATCACCAGATCGGCTTCCTCGCGCCGGTGCTGCTCGTCGTGCTGCGCCTGATCCAGGGCTTCGCGGTCGCCGGGGAAATCTCGGGCGCCAGTTCGATGATTCTCGAACACGCGCCATTCGGGCGGCGCGGCTACTACGCAAGCTTCACGCTGCAAGGCGTGCAGGCCGGGCAGATTCTCGCCGCCGCGGTGTTCCTGCCGCTCGCCTATTACATGGACGACAGCTCGTTCAACTCGTGGGGCTGGCGCATCCCGTTCCTGCTCAGCTCGGTCGTGCTGATCGCCGGCTACATCATCCGCCGCGAAGTCGAGGAAACTCCGGCGTTCGAGAAGGAAGACGCGAGCGGCGGCGTGCCGCGCTCGCCGATCGTCGAGGCATTCAAGTACAACTGGGCCGATATGCTGCGCGTGGTGCTGTGCTCGCTGATGAACGTGATCCCGGTGGTCGCGACGATTTTCGGCGCGGCCTATGCGGTGCAGGCGTCGTACGGGATCGGCTTTTCGAAGAGCGTGTACCTGTGGATTCCGGTGGTCGGCAACATCGTCGCGGTGCTCGTGATTCCGTACGTCGGCAATCTGTCCGACCGTATCGGGCGGCGTCTGCCGATCATCGTCGGCGCGCTCGGCTCCGGGCTGCTCGCCTTCGGCTATCTCTACGCGATCAGCATCCGCAACGTGCCGCTCGCGATGGTGATGTCGATCCTGATGTGGGGCGTCATCTACCAGGGCTACAACGCGATCTTCCCGAGCTTCTATCCGGAACTGTTCCCGACCCGCTCGCGCGTCTCGGCGATGGCGATCGGCCAGAACGTCGGCACGACGATCACCGCGCTGCTGCCCGCGCTGTTCGCCTACGTCGCGCCGCCGGGATCGAACAACGTGCCGCTCACGATCGGCGCGATCACGTTCGGCATCACGATCGTCTGCGCGATCACCGCGTGGAACACCCGCGAAAACTTCCGCGTGAAGCTCAGCGACCTCGGCGAGAAGGACGCGGTGCCGATCGACAAGCAGAGCTACGAGACGATGCGCGCACAAAGCATGGCCGACGCGAAAAAGGCCGTTGCCTGAGCCCCGGCTTGAATCTGAACTCGAGCCCGAGCCTGGGCTCGAGCGGATTTTTTTAAACCCACTTCATTGCACCGACTTCAGAGGAACCGCTTCATGAACAGCACCCGGATCGCCGTGGCCGGCGCGGGCTACATCGGCCGCGCGCATATGGCCGTCGCGCAACGCAGCGCCACCGGCACGCTCTCGGCGATCGTCGACCCCTCGCCCGCCGCCGCCGCGATCGCGGCCGAGGCCGGCGTGCCGCTCTACCGCACGCTCGACGAACTGCTCGAACGCGACCGTCCCGACGGCGTGATTCTGGCGACGCCGAACCAGTTGCACGTCGAGCACGCCTCGCGCTGTCTCGCGGCCCGGGTGCCGACGCTGCTCGAAAAACCGATTGCGCCGAGCGTCGAGGAAGCCGAAGCGCTCGTGGCCGAAGCGGACGCGAGCGGCGTGCCGCTGCTGATCGGCCATCATCGCGCGCACAGTCCGATCATGGCGCGCGCGCGGCAATTGATCGACGAAGGCCGGCTCGGCCAGCTCGTCGCGGTCATGGGCAGCGCGGTGTTCTTCAAGCCCGACGAGTATTTCGCCGACGCCGAATGGCGGCGCCAGCCGGGCGGCGGCCCGATTCTGCTGAACATGATTCACGAGGTGCACAACCTGCGCATGCTGTGCGGCGATATCGTCGCGGTGCAGGCTTTCTCGTCGCATGCGACGCGCGGCTTTCCGGTCGAAGACACGGTGGCGATCAACCTGCGCTTCGCCAACGGCGCGCTCGGCAGCTTCATGCTGTCCGACACGGCCGCGAGCGCGCGCAGCTGGGAGCAGACCTCGCAGGAAAACAAGGCGTACCCGTCGTATGCCGATGAAGACTGCTACGTGATCGCCGGCACGTTCGGCTCGCTCTCGGTGCCGACGATGCGCCTGAAAACCTACGGCAAGGCCGAGGACCGTTCGTGGTGGAAGCCGTTCGACGTCAGCGTTGCCGAAATGACGCGCGACGATCCGCTCAAGCTGCAACTCGAACACTTCGTGCGCGTGATTCGTCGCGAGGAACCGCCGCTCGTCAGCGCGCGCGACGGCCTGCAGAATCTGCGCATTACCGAGGCGATCGTCGAGGCGGCCAGAACGGGCTCGGTCGTCGAAACGGTGTCCACGGCGGCGGCCGCGCATTAAAATGCGCAGGCAGGCTGCAACCCTTCAATTCACCATTCAGATACGCTAAAGCTAAATGAAAACCTTCGTGATGTTGCACGGTATCAACCACAACATGTTCGGCAAGCGCGACCCCGCGCAATACGGCACGATCACGCTCGCCGAAATCGACGAGCGCCTGCGCGTCCTCGGCGACGAACTCGGCGTGCGCGTCGAGAGCTTTCAGACCAATAGCGAAGCCGAGATGTGCGAGCGCATCCACAAGGCGTTCCTCGACAACGCCGACGGCGTGATGATCAATGCGGGCGCGTGGACCCATTACAGCTACGGCATTCGCGACGCGCTCGCGATCCTGACGGTGCCAGTGGTCGAGATCCACATGTCGAACATTCATGCGCGCGAGCCGTTCCGCCATCTGTCGGTGTTCGCAGAGATCGCCAAGGGACAGATTTGCGGGTTCGGCGTGGACAGCTATCTGCTCGGGCTGCGCGCGGCGGTGTCGGCGGCGGCCTGACGTTGCACGGTCGCGCGGTTGCCCTGAGCAAGTTGCACTGAGCGGCCGCACAAGCCTACGGACGGGTTGACTCCACGCTTAACGCCACGCTTCGGTCAGCTCGTTCGCCAGCACCATTTTTTCGCGGACCGCTTCCACGAAGCTCGCGTCGATACCACCCTGCGCCTTCAGGAATTTCAGCGCGGCCGAATGCACGACCCGCATCGCCCCACCGTCGATGCCTTTCATCCGTGCCGCGCCGCGCCGCGTTTCTTCGACCAGATCGCGCGCACTCGTGAAATCGGGCGCCAAACCGCATTGCGCGTCGAAGCCGGCGCGCAAGCTCGCCGCGTATTCGCGCGACTGGCCGAGCCGGTCCATGTCGATCAGCAGATCGACACCCTCCCCCATGCGCAACGCGCAAAGCATCCACAACGCGACGAAGGCGCGATACGCGTTCTCGCCTTCCACCGTGCGCGCGTATTGCTCGCAGGCCATCGCATAGGCGTCGTCCGGCATCGACGCCATGAGCGGCGGCAGACTCGCGCCGCAGAGCCCGAGCACCTCTTTCACGAGCGGGTCCGACTGATTCAGTCCGAGCACGCGAAACGGCGCCGCGACGAAAAACGGATTGCTCCACTGCTGCCTGAGCAGCCAACCCGACGCGAATTGCGACGCGGGATTGCGCAGCACGCCCACGTGCATGGCGTCGGCAAACGCCTGCCTGAGCCACGGCAGGCGTCCGCCCGAGCGGCAAAACTTGAAGACCGGCACGCGCCGCTGTTCGGCGGTGCGCTCGCACAGATTGCGCAGATACGTGTGCAGGGCCGGAAATTGCGCATCGGGCGCGCGGCCGAAACGGTCGAGACTGAAGCGCCGGTCGTAGCCGGCCACGCCGCGCGCGTTCTCACGCAGAAACGGGCGGTATTCGTCGAAGTACGGCGTCGAGAGCGGCGGATGCCCCGAGGTCAGCGTGGGGCGCGACGCCGCGACGTCGGCGAGACTCAGTTCGGCCAGCACGTTGCTGAGCGGTTCGTAGAAGCCGGTCGCGCGCTCGAGTTCGCGCAAGCGCGACCAGACCCACGTTCCCGCGCTGCGCCAGCCCGTGTGCAGAAATACCGCCTGTTTCAGCGGGTTTTGTTGCGGCGTGGCGTCGTTGATCGATGAGTTCATCGTCGAATTCGTCGATGACGTAGCGGGCAATTCAGAAGGCAACTCGGGAGGCAACGACATGGGACTTCTCTTCCGGAAATCGAATGAAAGCGGCGGCGCATCGGCGCAAACGAAAAACCGCCGTGGCAGAAGCCGCCACTTTACCTCGTACGGCAGTAGCGTCGATTAGAAACGCGATGACGACCGGTGCCGCGTGGGCAGCGACTCAACCGTACAGTACCGTCACTCGTCCTCTTCCGACAAACCGGCGAGCAGGTCGTCCACCGCGCGATACACGCGCTCGACGATCTCCGGCCCCACCTTGCGTTCGAGTTCGCGATAGTGCGCCTCGAGGTCCTTCGAAATCACGCGCACGAGTTCGACGCTCGTATCGGTCAGCGACACGAGCACGCGGCGCTGATCTTCGGCAAAACGCTCCTTGGTAATGAGCTCCATGCTCTCCATGCGCGCGAGCACGCCGGCCATGCTCGGGCTCGAAATCGTGCAGATATCGGAGATATGGCGCGGCTCCATCGGACCATGCTCGTTGAGTGCGCGTATCACCCGCCATTGCTGTTCGGTCAGCCCATGCGCGGTAATCAGCGGACGAAAGCGCTGCATCATTTTTTCGCGGGCGCGTAGCAACAGCATGGGCAGATTGCGGTGCAAAACTCGGGTGGACGCAGCGGACATATTGACGAGGAATTGAGAGCGGTTCTCGAAGCTTAAGGGAAAACCCGCGATCAACCAACAGCCTATTGACCGTGCATCATATCAAGCACGATACTGCTAACATATTAGTGTTTTCGTCGAACGGCCACCAGAACGTTCGCCGGGATTTCTTCCACGAGGCCGCGCATTCATGTTTGCCCTTGCCGATCATCTGCTGCATCCCGAAGGCGACGCGCTGCCTCGCGAGATGGACGCCCACGCCGCAGCCGCGCTGCTCGCGCGTGGCATCGCATGCCGCGCGCCGGTGGGCGGCGCCGTCTACGGC
>NZ_JAAGPS010000211.1:0-234 GCF_017105025.1 Paraburkholderia sp. Ac-20336
TAAAAAAAAAAAAGAGATACGAACTGACTGGTGAACGATAGACAGTGAGACTTATGTGGGCCGCTAAGTGTGGATCGGTACAGTAGGTTGTGCTATCGTACAGTGTGCATGCAGTGCTGAGTGGTTGTCTGCTCGACTGCGTACTACTCAATGGTTCGCTGCTGCCTAGCAGTCAGTTTTGAGTGTGCTGCGCGTAGCATGCGCACACACGAGAGCTACGTTCTTACTTGTGAT